>CAUVLB010000045.1:0-7650 GCA_963552595.1 uncultured Stomatobaculum sp.
CCTGACGGTTGGTGATATTGATGGTTCCGGTGCCGTACTTCTCCGCAATCTCAACGACACGGCCCAGGGACTTTGCATCGATCACACCGCCCGGAATACGAATTCTGGAAGCCGTCTCGCCGCGCACCTTCGAGTAGCGGAAGGCATTCTTTTTCAGTTTCTTTAAGTTGATATCCAAAGCACTCATTTCTTCTCTCCCTTCCGACTCAGTCTACCATCTGCTTGGCATCCACATAGTTGAACACCGGCCCGTCGAGGCAGATGTAGGTATCGCTGACGCGGCAGTGCCCGCACTTGCCGAGACCGCAGCACATTTTCTCTCGTAGGAAACCGTGATGTTCTCCTCGCGGAAGCCCTTTTTCAGGAGTTCGATGATGGAAAACTTCATCATGGCCGGCGGTCCCACTACGACTGCCTTCGCCTTTGCGGGATCCGCAAGCGGCAATTCCGGGATGTACTTTGTGACAAGGCCTATATTGCCCTCGTAGCCCTCCGGCGCGCCGTCCACGGTAAGCGTGAGATTCAGCTTGTTCTTCCAATTCGCAAGATCGTCGCGAAAGAGCATGTCCTCGGGACTGCGGAATCCCGCAATCACATATTTCTGCTTTGCGTTTTCAAAGGTACTCAGCGCCTCAATCACACCGCGGACCGGGGATACACCGGTGCCGCCCGCCACGACCACGGTCTCCCCCTCCCGGTAGAGTTCGGTGTCAAAACCGTTTCCGTAGGGACCGCGGAGTAAGAGCGTATCGCCCACGTAGTTTTCAAATACTTCGTTGGTCACGCGCCCCACCTTGCGTATCGTGAGGTCCACAAAGCCCTCGCCGAGGCCGGAGACCGAAATGGGCGCCTCACCGTACTTCGGCACGGAGACCTCAAAGAACTGACCGGGCTTTACCTCTTCCTCACCCCGATATTCCATGCGGAAGGTAAACTCTTTCTCGGTGTGACGGATGACTTCCAAAATCTTGGAAGGATAGGGGATATACGGATTACGCATTCTTGCTGTCCTCCTTTTCCATCTCTTCGACCGCGGCCGCAACCTTGTTTATGATGTTCGAGAAGCTGATGTACTCGCCGCAAATGTCGTCACAGCGGCCGCAGCCCACGCACATGTCATAGCCGAAGCGCTTGCGATAGTCGCGAATCTTGTGCAGCACCTTAAAGCGCATACGCTCACCCTGCTTCTTCCGGTACTGACCGCCGCCCGCAACATTCGAATAGCCGTCCACCATGCAGGAACTGCCCACACGGCGTCTCTCTCCCACCTTACCGTTGTCCGTGTAGAACACATCCTGCATGGTATAGCAGGAGCAGGTGGGACAGGCGTAATTACAGCGCCCGCAGCCGATACAGCGGGTGTTGTACTCGTCCCAGAGCGGGTGATTCACGATTTCCAGCGGAATGTTCTCCGGCACACGGACACGCACCTCATTCTCCGTCACGTGGCAAGGCTCCACCGCTTCCTCCGACAGCGCAGCTGCGGCAAATACCGGGTCTACCGCCGTCTCAAGGACGTTCACGCGATACTGTCCGTCTGCCTTGTCGACCGAGAATACATAGCCGTCCTTTGTGATGTTCGATTTCATATCCACGCAGAAGCAGTTGTCATAGCTATGGCTGCAGCCGATTAAGACATACTGTATTTTCTCGCGGCGTCTCTGATAAAACCAATCGTTCTCGCGCCCGTTGCCGAGGTACATCTGATCGAGGCGCTTCATGGCTTGCAAGTCGCAGCTCCGAAGAAAGACAAGCGCCGGCCTTAGGTCAACATCCGCCTCCTTGCACTGCTCTTCCGTAAAGAAGAAGAGCGTCTCCGAGAGCGGCGTCAGCGCTTCCTTTGCGGAGTAATCCGACTTCGCCTCGAGTTCAATTTCCCCATCCTCGCCGACTTCGTCGTAGATCACCGCGTCGATATCGAGAAAGCGCCCCGCTCCCTTTTTCCGCACCGGCGCGAAGAGGCGGTACTCTTTCCGAAGTTCTTTCAGTGCAGCCTGAAATCCTTCTTCCGTCAAAATGTAACCCATGAAAATTCCTCCTTTCGGAATCTAAAATCAGTTCTGTAATTCGTAGGCATACAGCGCTTCCTTCGAAGCGCTGCGCCCGACCGTGACGCCGAAACACGCGCGCAAGAGAGTCTTCTCCCGACGCACTTCCTCCGGTGTACCGCCAAGCAAAATGCTTCCACGATTCATCACGAGAATGCGGTCGCTGAGCGAAAAGCCGAGCGCCAGGTCATGTGTGGTCATCACGACGCCCTTTCCGCTCGCCGTGAGTCGCCGCACAATCTCTGTCGTTTTCTTTTGATGTTCGACATCCATGTAAGAAGTAACTTCATCCAAGAGAAAAAAAGCCGGATCCTGCGCCATCAACATAGCAAGAAAGGCGCGCTGTCGCTCCCCGCCCGAGAGCTCCGAGACCATCTTATCACGATATTCGCTCATATCCGCAGCAAAAAGCGCCGCTTCAATTATCTCCCGCTCGCGTTCGCCGAGCGTTTGAAACATCTTTTTTCTGCGATAGCAGCCGTGCGCCGCCAGGGTGTGCACACTCATCCGCGGCAAGCTAAGGGTCTGCGGCAGGTAGCCCACGCGCGCGGCTCTCTCCTTCGGCTTGAGACCGCTAAGCTCCTCTCCGAAAAGCTGTATGCTCCCTTGATAGGGCAGGAGGCCGAGCAGCGTTTTTAAAAAAGTCGACTTTCCGCAGCCGTTTTTTCCGATGATGCAGGTGATTTGCCCCTCCGAAAAGCAGGTCTCGTGGACGGAGACCACCGGCTTCCGCGCATTTTCGCGCTGTTTCGGATTCAAGTCATAGCCCGCGCTCAGATCTTTGATCTCGATCATACGCCACGCTTTCTGTGCATCAGCATCCAAATGAAGAAGGGGGCACCCAGAAGACTCAGCAAGAGCCCCACCGGCAGCTCATAGGGATAAAACAGGCGTCTTGCGAGAAAATCAGCCGCTGTCAGCAGTACGCTGCCGAAGAGCGCCGAGAGGAGCAGCATCTTCCGCGCGGGCAACTGCCCCGGAAATACCCGCCGCATCACATTCGGCACAATGAGGCCGATAAAGCCGATCAAGCCGCCGATCGAGACCGCCGCGGCCGCAAGTACGGTAGCTGTGAGCAGCGTGAGTAGCCTGTGCCGCGTCACTTGGAGTCCCAGTCCCTGCGCTATCTCATCGCCGAGGGCAAAGAGATCTATGCCGCCCGATAGGAAAGTTCCGAACAGCAAGGTCGGCAGAATAAAGGCCGCTGCAAAGGCAAGTCCCGCATAGCTGACGCCGGCAAACCCGCCCAGGGTGAAGGCCTGCTTATCCGCGACCGCGTTCGGGAAAAAGCTCACAATGCCGTTTACCGCAGCGCCCATGAGCGCGGAGACCGCGACCCCCGAGAGCACAATCACCGTTCTGCTGTAACCCGCCCGTTTCGCAATCAGGAGCACCAGCGCAATCGAGAGCAGCGCCCCCAAAAACGCCAGCACAAAACGCGCGCCGATTGCAAAGGGAAAGAGGAGGGCAGCAAGCAGGGCAAAGAGGCCCGCCCCCGCATTGACCCCCATCATACTCGGCGAGGCCAGCGCGTTGTGCAGCGCCTCCTGCATGAGATAGCCGGCAGTGCTGAGCGCCGCGCCGCAGAGCAGGGCAGCTGCGGTTCTCGGCACACGCACAAACCAAAGGATGCGGCTTACACTCTCCGCCGTGCCCCTAAGCCCGTAAAAGACAGAGAGCCAAACAAAGAGCAAGAGTAAGCCCGCGCCGAGAAACAGCACCGGTAGAAACGGCGTACCGCCGCGCGCTTTGCTCTCCGACCTTGTCTCTTCGATATTCACTGCTTTAACGAGGCTCTCCGAAGATACTCCGAGAGGAGGGCATAGGCCTCATCCCAGCGCGCATTCGGCTTATACTGGAAGAACTCCTTCGGCAGGGTGTAGACCTGCGCCGTGTTTACGGCCTTCAGCTCTTGATATGCCGGCTGCGCGGCGATCAGCTCCTGAAAGGCTGCCTCCGCCTCCGCAGTATCTCCCTGCAAGACCACAAAGAGGTAATCGGGATTTGCCTCGACCATGCCCTCCATGCTGAGCTGCTCCAAAAGACTTTGCGGCGCGGCGTTTGTGAGACCGAGATCCTCAAGCATTGCGACCACAAAGTGATCCGACTTAAGAACCCGCGTCTTCGCAGCGGAAGCGCGAATCACCAGAAAGGTCTTTCCGTGGATCTCCTCCGGGAGTTCCGCCTTAATCTTCTCGATCTTTTTCTCGACCGCGGATACATTGCTCTCATAGAGATCGCTGCGCCCGGTCGCCTCGGTGTACTGCTTCATCGCCGCGGCGTAGTCCGAAAACTTGTTGATATCGACCGCCTGACAGCGTATGCCCGCTGCCGTAAGCGTCTCCTGCACTTCACGCTGCGCCGAAATATCCGGTGCAATGAGCACCAAATCCGGGTTCAGGGCAATGATGGCCTCTGTGCTCGGCGCGAGGATGCGCCCGACCGAAGCGGTCTCCGCCGTGACGCCCTCTAAATTTAGTCCGTCCTCCGTCACACCGACCAGCTTTCCACCCGCAAGGAGCCAGAGCTCGCCGAGCGAGCGGGACAGCGCCACCACCCGGGAATCCGCCGAGAGACCTGTATTATTAGCCTCCGCAAGACTCTCCGAACCCTCTGTTACTGCGCCTTGGCTTACTGCCGCAGCCCCTTGGCTTTCCGCTGCCGAACTCTCTGCTTGCTTTGCCTTTCCGCAGGCGGTGCAGCAGAGTGCGGCAAACAATAGACATAAAAAAACCAGGGACCAAAATCTTCTTTGTTTCATCTCGCTTTCCTTTCTCACGACCTTTCTCTTCGTGCATCGAACAGATTGTCAATAAATTAACAAGGCTGTTAAGACGACTTCCTCTGTTCACTTTTTCCTTTCCAGTTTATACTAAAGGAAAATACAGACTGTTTCCTATGCAACAGTTTTTTGTTCCGCTATTCGAGGTATTACCATGGAATCCAATGAATTCGGTTTAGAAGATTTAACTCGTTTTCCGCTCTTTGAGGGCCTGAGCGCCGTGGAGCTCGAGTCACTCCTTCCCTGTCTGGACGGCTATATACGCTCCTATCCGCGCAACCGCTTTCTGATTCTGGACGAGGACTCTGTCCCCTATGTCGGTATGTTGCTCTCCGGCATGGTTTTTATGCTGAAGGAAGATGAAAACGGCCACCAGTCCTTCTTAAACTACATGCTGCCGGGCGAGCTCTTCGGCGAATCCTTTTCGCTCCGCAAGAAAAAAACGCCCTCTCGCGTCTCATTTCTTGCCGCCAGAAACTCGACCGCTCTCTTTTTGCCGCTCGGAAAAATCATGCGAAGCTGCGAGCATCACTGCCGCTTTCACCGCATCATGAACGAGAACCTGTACGAGCTCCTCGCAAAGAAAAATGCGCATCTCATGCAGACGCTCGATATCCTCTCGAAGGATACACTCCGGGATAAAATTCTCTCCTATTTACAACTGCAGCCAATCGAGTCGACTTCGCCGAAGCTGTCGCCGCACAGCGAGGCTCCGCGAACTGTCTCGATTCCGCTGAACAAATCCGAACTCGCACACTATCTCAATGTGAACCGAACATCTCTCTGCCGCGAACTCTCCGCCATGGAAAAGGACGGGCTTCTTGCGGTCAGCGGAAACCGCTACACGCTCTCCGTACAAGGGCTGTCCTCTGTCTTCGCTTGAGCCGGTGCCACGGCGTATCTACCATGAGCAAAAAAAGAGCCCCGCGATACTCGTCTCGGGGCTCTTTTTTCTGCCATCGACTTCATTCGTTCTTCTCTCGGTTCGCACAGCCGCCGCTTGTCACCAAAGCGTGTCCGCTGTCTCAGAGCCCTGCCTTAAAGAACTTGCGGAATTCCGCAACTTCCGCCGTGGACTGGGTAACTGCAACGGAGTACTTCGCCGAAGCTTTGATTCCCGGATCGTAGGTGATGGGCTCAAGCTGAAAATGAACGCCTTCCTTGGATGCCGAGCAATAGCCGGTCCAGCTGGATGCAATTTTACCGCCGTTCTCCTTATTGAAGACCTCGGCCTCGCCCCACTCGGTGAGTTGCGCATTCACCGGCACAATCACAACTTCACCCGGCTTGTAGCCCACAATGTAGTTGCTGTGCACATTCACCTCCACAACGACTGCGTTGTGCGAATCCTGCATGTGGCAGTAAATCAGCGTGTAGGCATCTCCGTCCGCAACCAGCGCGTTGAAAATCTCTCGCATCTTTGCCTTGTTCTTCCGGTTGTCCTCATCGGAGGCCCCGGTCAGCGCCTTCTTCAGCAAATCCTTTAAACCCATCTCTCTTTCCCCCTTCACCTTTTCTCTTTTTCGCGCAAGACTTGCCGCGATAACGCTGCATTTCATTATACGACGGCGCTCCGCAAAAACAAGCGAAACGCGGTGCCTCTCTTCTCATTCCTCAAAAATAGTGTCGGTTAAAGAAAGCAAGGCAAAGAATAAAAGTTGAACGCCGCAAAAGATTTCCCCTTTCATACTCTCCGCCATCTTCGGTATAATGAAAAGCAAATAGGGAGGTAACTGTGAACCATGGAAAAATACACAAACCTCAAGGAAATGGTCTACAATGCAGTGCTTCAGGAGATTATCTCCGGCAAATATCAGCCCGGCGATATTCTGAACGAGAAGAAACTGATTGAGAAATACGAAGTCAGCAAGTCTCCCGTCCGGGATGCCTTAATCTCCCTCTGTGCGGACGGCATAGTCCGGAGCATTCCCCGCTACGGCTACGAAGTGATACGCCTGACCCACATGGATATCTACGAGATGCTCCAGTACCGCGAGTTCCTGGAGGGCGGCATCCTGCAAAGCAGCTATAAGCGCTTCGGCCCCTCGGAAATTGCTACCTTAAAGGAGCTGAACCGCGACTGCCAGCGGGACGATGTGGACCCCGTGCAGCACTGGCACTACAATATGGACTTCCACGCAAAGCTCATGGAGTTCTGCGGCAACGAGTTCATTACCCGCAATGTGAAGCGCAGCATGTCCCGTTTACTTCGCGCCTACGCCCAACTTTACTGGAACCGACGCGTTGACCGCCTGCTCTCCTTTGACACCAAGCACCATGAGCTGATCATTGCGGATTTGGAGCGCCGGGATCCGGAAGCTCTGCTCCGTGACCTAAAAGCCGACCTCCACGACTTCGGCGGTTTCATGGGTTTTTAAGCACTTGTCCTAAAAAAGTATAAAAAACCTCCGAAAAACTATGAAAATAGCTTGATTCTGATATTATCAGTGGTATCATCATAGTGAAAGGAGGTTTGCTATGTATTCCGATCATCAGGAGAGTTTCGGCAACTATACCGCTATCCTGCGGGAAGAACTGGTTCCGGCGATGGGATGTACAGAGCCGATTGCCATTGCGTACGCGGCAGCCAAGGCAAAGGAGCTCCTTGGCGAGGAGCCCCTCCGCATCACCGTAGACTGTTCCGGAAACATCATCAAAAATGTGAAGGGCGTCACGGTTCCGAACTCCGGCGGCCAAAAGGGCATTGCGGTTGCGGCCGCCCTCGGCATCACCGGGGGCGATGCTTCCAAGGAACTGGAAGTAATTGCCGGTGCGGATGATGCGGCCAGGGCGCGCTGCAGAGAGCTGGTCGATGCGGGC
>CAUVLB010000046.1:0-7648 GCA_963552595.1 uncultured Stomatobaculum sp.
CTGATCGGATAGGTGAAGAAGCCGACCGGGATATCCGCCTCAAAATTCCGGAGCTTAATCTCATTCTTCACGGTCGGATTGCGCTGCAGTCTGGCGACCGTGACGAGATTCGAGTAGAAGAAGGTGAGCTCGGTGAGTTCCGAGATCTGCGACTGAATAAAGAGTGTGGACTTCTCGGGATCGAGTCCCACCGAGAGATAGTCGAGCGCCACTTCGATGATGTTCTGTCTGACCTTCTCGGGATTGTCAAAGTTGTCGGTGAGCGCCTGCGCGTCCGCAATCATGACCATGGTTCTCTTATACTCGCCGGAATTCTGCAGCGCGACTCTTCTGCGAAGCGAACCCACATAGTGGCCCACGTGCAGTCTGCCCGTCGGGCGGTCTCCGGTTAAAATAATCTTATCTGCCATTGCTATCTCCCCATCTCTTTTTCGTTCGTTTTGTCTTTGTCTCTGCCGGAAGGGGCTTTGCAATCAAAACGACGATGCTCCGTCCCGGAAGTAAAAACTCGCTCTGATTCTCCAGCATTTCCTCCGCTCCCGCACTTACGCAGTGCGGTGCCTCGCCGTAGCTTCTGATTGCGAGATGCCAAGCCGTCCCTTTTTCGGCGTGCGGCAGAGAAAAGCTGTGAGCTTCCCAGTGCATATTATAGATACAGAAAAGGCTGTTGTCTGCCTCGCCATTCTCCAATTTCGCGTAATGTCCGCTGTAGAGTATGCCGAGCTGACGGCGGAAGGGCTCGGTCTCCGCCTTCCACGGCCTCTCGCCGTGGTAGGAGACATCCGGTCTGCCCACGGCATCGACATCGAGAAAGAGCGGCGGGTTCTGTCTGCCGAGGGCGGGGTGTGCCTTTCGAAAGGCAATCAGCGCCCGAACAAAGTCGACGCTCTCTACCTCCTGCGTCGCCTGTTTCCAGTCCAGCCAAGAAACCGCATTGTCCTGACAGTAGGCATTGTTGTTGCCGTCTTGGCTGTTGCCGAACTCATCGCCCGCAAGAAAGAGCGGCGTGCCCTGACTTAAGAAGAGCAGTAAAAACGCATTCCTGCGCTGCTGCGCACGGCAGGCGAGGATCAGCCGCCGCTTGGTCTTGCCTTCGACACCGCAGTTCCAGCTGAAGTTCTCGTTGCTGCCGTCCCGGTTGCCCTCGCCGTTTGCCTCGTTGTGCTTTCTCTCGTAGCTCACAAGATCCGCGAGCGTAAAGCCGTCGGTGTGCGCAAGGTAGTTGACGCGCGGCGGCATATCCGGCTCCCGGCGGCTGTAAGAAAGCACGGCGGGCACCATGCCCTCATCCCCTTTTAAGAAGCGGCGCATCTCCCGCTGAAACGAGCGGTCGCAGCAGTAGAAGCTCGCGCCGGGCTCCGTGCGCCTCTCCTCCGCAAAAAGGAGAAAACCCTTGAGATAGGGGTCCCTGAGGATATCCCGGAGCGGAAAGCTGCCGCTGAAACGCGCGCCGTCCAGGTGATAGAAGCTCCGGTAGTAGCGCAATACCTCGAGCACATAGTCGACGCGCTCGCTCCCGTCAAAGTAGAACTCCATCACAAGTTCCATGCCCGCTGCGTGGAGCGCCTTTACGAGGGAACGGAGCTCACCCGCAGGGTCTCGCTGACGCTTTCTGCAATAGCTCGCCTTCGGCGCAAAGTGGAAGGTCTTTCCGTAACCCCAGTAGTTGACGCGCTCGGCCCCGAAGGGCAGCTCCTCAAACTCCTCCGCCGGCAAGAGTTCCACGGTCGTCACGCCGAGGGAGCGGAGATAAGGTATCTTCTCCGCGACACCGTCAAAGGTCCCTCGCTGAATCACGCCGCTGTTCTTTGCCGCGGTAAAACCGCGCACATGCAGGCGGTAGATGACGCGCTCCCGCGGGCTTACCTTCGGTGCGCCTTCCTCCGCCCAGGAGAACTCACTCAAAAAGAGCGGAGAGCGCTTCACCGAAGCTTCCTTGAGCGGCTTTCCGAAGCTGTCGTGTCCGCTGAAGCTCTTTCCGTACGGATCCGCAAAGCGCTGCCCCTCCGCCTCGAATTGATACTCCGCGCTCTTTAAGGCAGCGCCGCGAAAACCGGCCTCGCGGAGCTCCCGAAAGCCAAGTTTCAGGCTGTAAACCGCCCCCCGGCGTGTATCCTCCGGAAAAGGAATGCAAAGCCGCGGCACCTCCTCGTTTCTAAGAAAGAGCAGTAAAGTCGGTACTGTCTCTGCGACAACGGAAACCGCTATCCCCTCCTTCTCGATTTGTACTCCAAGCGCCATGGCTCTTCTCCTCTCAAAGATCGATGGTCAATTCCACCGGGCAGTGGTCGCTGCCCAAAATTTCACTGTGAATCGAAGCCCCGCGTATCTTGTCGCGCAGGCGGTCCGACACGATAAAGTAGTCGATGCGCCAGCCGACATTCCGCTCCCTCGCCTTCATCCGGTAGGACCACCAGGAATAGGCGTCTTTCACCTCCGGATACAAATAGCGGAAGCTGTCCGTAAAGCCGTTTTCCAGCACGCGGCTCATCTTCGCGCGTTCCTCGTCGGTGAAGCCCGCGTTTTTCCGATTGGTCGAAGGGTTCTTTAAGTCAATCTCTTGATGCGCAACATTTAAATCGCCGCAGTAGATGAGCGGCTTCTTTTCATCCAGCCCCTTCACATAGGCAAAGAAGGCATCCTCCCACTCCATGCGATAGTCGAGGCGCTTTAACTCATTCTGCGAGTTCGGGGTATAGCAGGTCAGCACATAGTAATCCGGAAACTCGAGGGTAATCACACGTCCCTCCTTGTCGTGCTCCGGAATGCCGAGCCCGTAATACACCGCAAGCGGCTTCTCCTTCGTGAACATCGCAACGCCGGAGTAGCCCTTTTTCTCCGCATAGTTCCAGTAGTCGTAGTAGCCCGGGAGATCCAGCTCAATCTGCCCCTCCTGTAACTTCGACTCTTGAATACAAAAGATATCCGCATCCAAATCGTGGAACGCATCAAAGAAGGTCTTGCCCGCCGCAGCGCGGAGACCGTTCACGTTCCAGGAAATCATTTTCTTTACGCTCATGGCTCTCCTCAGTCATCTGTCGCGTCGGAATCGCTGACCGTGTAGGTGAAGCGTTTTCTCGCCATCTCATCGCTGTCAAGGTAAGCATCGTAGGTCGTGATCTTATCGACCAGCTTGCCGTTGATAATCTCCATGATGCGGTTTGCCGTGGTCTCGACAATCTGGTGATCTCGCGAGGAGAAGAGCAGTACGCCCGGGAACTTGATGAGACCGTTGTTCAGCGCCGTGATTGACTCCATGTCCAGGTGGTCCGTCGGCTCGTCGAGCATCAACACATTCGCGCCGGTGATCATGAGCTTCGAAAGCATGACGCGCACCTTCTCACCACCCGAGAGCACACATACCTTCTTCACACCGTCATCGCCCGCAAAGAGCATACGACCCAGGAATCCGCGCACATAGGTCGCATCCTTGTTCTCCGAGTACTGGGTGAGCCACTCGACTATGGTCTCGTCTCCGGCAAAATCCTTTGTGTTGTCCTTCGGGAAGTAAGCCGTCGTCGTCGTGATGCCCCACTTGTAGTCGCCGGAATCCGGCTCCATCTGTCCGGAGAGAATCTGGAAGAGCACGGTCTTTGCGCGCTCGTTCGGTCCGACCAGCGCAACCTTATCCGTGCGGTTTAAGGTGAAGCTGATGTTGTCGAGCACCTTGACGCCCTCAATGGTCTTACTGAGATTCGTGACCGTAAGCACCTCGTTTCCGATTTCACGGTTCGGGCGGAAGTCGATAAAGGGATACTTACGGCTCGAGGGCTTCATCTCGTCAAGCTCAATCTTCTCAAGGGCGCGCTTTCTGGAGGTCGCCTGCTTGCTCTTCGAAGCATTTGCGGAGAAGCGCTGAATGAATTCCTTGAGCTCCTTGATCTTCTCCTCCTTCTTCCGGTTCGCCTCCTTCATCTGGCGCACAATGAGCTGACTGGACTCGTACCAGAAATCGTAGTTACCGGTGTAGAGCTGAATCTTACCGTAATCGATGTCCGCAATCATCGTGCAGACCTTGTTCAGGAAGTAGCGGTCATGCGAGACGACAATGACGGTATTCTCGAAGTTAATCAGGAACTCCTCAAGCCAGCCGATGGCCTCGAGATCCAGGTGGTTCGTCGGCTCGTCGAGCAGGAGTATATCCGGATTTCCGAAGAGGGCGCGCGCAAGTAGCACCTTGACCTTCAGGGCACCCGGCAAATCCTTCATCGGCGAGTAGTGGTAGTCTGTCTCAACGCCTAAGCCGTTCAGGAGGTTTGCGGCATCGCTCTCCGCATCCCAGCCGTTCATGTTTGCGAACTCGTTCTCAAGCTCCGCAGCCTTGATGCCGTCCTCATCCGTGAAGTCCTCCTTCGCGTAGAGCGCATCCTTCTCCTGCATGATGTCGTAGAGACGCTGATTGCCCATGATGACGGTATCCAGTACCGTGAACTCATCGTACTTAAAGTGGTTCTGCTCGAGGAAGGAGAGACGCTGTCCCGGCGTAATCGCAATGTTTCCGTTGGTGGGCTCCAGCTGTCCCGAGAGTATCTTCAGGAAAGTGGATTTTCCCGTTCCGTTTGCGCCGATGAGGCCGTAACAATTTCCCTCCGTAAACTGGATGTTCACATCCTCAAAGAGCGCCTTCTTTCCGACGCGGAAGGTAATTCCGTTTGCACTGATCATAGCTTCTTTCCTTTCATCTCACAGTTCTTTTTTCTTGCTGCCGATCGGCAGCCTTCTTCCCGCAAAGAGGCGCTCGTCCTCGTAGACGATGTGTCCCGCACAGATGGTCAAAAGCACCTTGCCCCGAAGGGTTTTGCCGAGCCAGGGCGAGTTGGTGGATTTTGATTCCGGCACGAGATAGGCCCAGCTCTGCGCCGGATCAAAAATCGCAAGATCCGCTGTCTTATCCTCCTTGATGCTGCCCGCATCCAGCTGATAGAGCTTTGCGGCCTCGGTGCTCATGCGCTGCACAAGCTGCAGGAGCGTTAAATGCCCGGGCTCCACAAGGTGCATGCAACCGAGCGCAAACGCGGTCTCAAGGCCGATGATGCCGCTCGGCGCCTCGGTAAAGGGTCTGTCCTTCTCCGCCTTTGCGTGCGGCGCATGGTCTGTCGCAATCATGTCAATCGTGCCGTCCTGAAGGCCTCTGACAATGGCCATTCTGTCTTCTTCGCTCCGGAGCGGCGGGTTCATCTTCGCATTGGTGCCGTAGAGACTCACGGCCTCATCGGTCAGAGAGAAGTGGTGCGGCGTCGCCTCCGCATAGACCCGCGCGCCGTTCTGTTTTGCGCGGCGCACCAGCTCCACGGACTCCTTCGCACTGATGTGCTGGATTACGATTGCCGCGCCGAGCTCCCGCGCGAGGCGGCAGTCCCGCTCGACCATCACAATCTCAGCCTGTCGGTCCGCGCCCGTTAAGCCGAGGCGTTCTGCGGCGGGGCCGCTGTTCACTCCCGGCTCTTTCACAAAGCGCGGATCCTCCTCGTGAAAGGAGAGCGGCAGCTTTAAGCGCCGCGCCTTCTGCATGGCCTCCTTAATCAGCTCTTCATTGGTCAGCGGTCTGCCGTCGTCGGTGAACGCGACCGCGCCGCTCTCTTTCATGAGCTTCATATCCACCAGCGCTTCGCCCTTCATGCCCTGACTCAGCGTGGAGGCACCGTACACATGAATTGCCGCATTTCTGCCCTTTTGGATGTTCGCGACCATCAGTGCCTCGCTGTCTATGGGCGGCGTCGTGTTCGCCATGCAGACAACCGAGGTAAAGCCGCCGGCCGCCGCCGCACTCGCGCCGCTTAAGATATCCTCCTTGTGCGTCTGTCCCGGGTCCCGGAAGTGGACATGACCGTCCACAAAGCCCGGCGCCGCGCAGAGGCCCGCACAGTCAAATACCTCGAGCACCTCGCCCTTGGCCCGCGCAATCAGCGAGGCGTCCAACCAGAGATCCTCGCCGACACGAATAATCTTTCCCTCAGCAATCAAAATATCGCGTACTCCGTCCGTTCTGGTCGACGGATCCAAGAGTCGCACGCCCTGCAACATAATCATAGCGAAAACACCTCGCCTTCCTCTCCTGTGCCAAGTATTTGATCCCGGTAGTCGCGCGCTTCGCTGCGCTCCCGGAGTTTCCGAATCACCGTTGTATCGCCGTAGAGATGCATGGGAATCAGATAGCGCGCGCCGACCTCCCGCATGTAGGCATCCGCGCCGCGCCAGTAGCCCTCCCCGAGCCGGGAGTCCACGGGCACAAAGGCGATGTCTGGCACGCGCCCGCTCCGCTCGACCTCGGCTCTGAGTTCCCGCAGCTCCTCCAGATAAAGCGTCCGCTGGGCATTGTTCTCGGCCTCGGTGTTCTCTTCCCAGTGCCAGTCGTTTAAATCGCCCGCGTGGTAGATGCGCGCCTCATCGCAGTCAATGAGAAAGGCGACGCCCTCGTCGGTCGAGCGATAGGTATTGACGGTCAAAAAAACCTCCTGCCGAAGTTCCCTTCCGCTCTCATCCTGCACGAGACGGCAGAGTTCCGTCTCGGTCTCGGGAGCCAGGAGGCGCACACTCTCCTGAATCTGTAGCGGGAGAGCAGAGCGGCGTATGTCATCCGAGAGAAAATAGACGACATTGTCTGCCTTTTCGGCAATCGAAAAAATCGCTTTCTGAAAGTGATCCGGATGCGCATGGCTCACAAACACGAAGAGCGGTTTGCTCGGATCGATTTCGGGAAGCTCTCCCCGGTAATAGTCAAAGAGCAGATTCATCTCTTCCAGTTCCACGTAAAACCCGGAATGTCCGATAAAACGGATTTTCATCTCTAAAGGCACTCTACTTTCTGTATCAACCCTCGGTGAATAGCAAGGCAAGTATAACATAGGAAAGAGCCCTCGACAGCTTCTTTTCCCGATTTCGGACTAGGGCAGTATGATTTCCGCCGTGCTGCCGCCGTCCGCCTGCTTTCGAATGCGAATCTGGCGCTCGATTTTTTCCTTCAATTCCGGAACGTGCGAGATTACGCCGACCAGTCGCTGTCCCGCTGCGAGTTCCAAGAGGGTATTCAGGGCGGCGCGGAGCGCCCCCTCGCTCAAGGTGCCGAAGCCCTCGTCGATAAACATCGCGTCGAGGCGTATACCGCCCGCTTCCTCCTGCACGGTGTCCGAAAGACCGAGTGCAAGAGCGAGAGAGGCCTGGAAGGACTCGCCGCCGGATAGGCTTTTAACACTGCGCTCACTGCCGCTGTAGTGATCCACAACATCGAGCGAGAGCCCTGACTGCGACCTCTTATTTTCGGCTTCCTTGCTCCGCACCAGCTCATAACGCCCCTCTGTCATCTCCATGAGACGTATGTTCGCGCGGAGCAGCATGCGCTCAAAATAATCGAGCTGCACGTAGGTTTCGAGCATGATTTTATCCTGCCCGGAGAGTTGGCCGCTCGCCGTGTCCGCGAGACTCTTTGCCGCCTGCAAGCGCTGTAGCAGCGCGCTTCGCTCTGTTTCGAGCACCCGCAGGCGCTCCAGGGTCTCGGTATGGTTGCCGAGACGCGCCCCCAGGACTTCCGTGCGTTCGGAAAGTGCGGCGCGCGCTGCCTCGGAGGCAAGCTTCTTCTCTCTGAGCTCTGCGGCCGTCACCGCATTTTCTTTCTCGCCTTCCTCTCGGGCGAGCGTCTTATGCTCGCCTT
>CAUVLB010000047.1:0-7557 GCA_963552595.1 uncultured Stomatobaculum sp.
AGCGCGGAGCTCACGGCGCCGGAGAGCACCGAAACCGCAGCTCCGGCAAGCGATAACAGCACAAGCGGCGCGGAGACTTCCGCACCCGCTTCGACCGAGACCGCGGCTCCGGCAAGCGACGGCAAGCCCGCAATCGGCAGCAGCGCGACGAGCCTCGACGAGACCCAGAATGCGGCGCAGAGCGGAAGCCAGTCCGCAAGCCCCGCTTCGGATGCGACCAACCCGGACACCAAGTTCCCCTCCAGCACCGCGCAGTACACCGCAACCTACACCGCGACCGAGAAATCGGTGAACTCTGACTACAGCCTCCCGGGCAGCGCGGAGTTCGCGGGCAACCCGGGGCGCGATGACCTCTCTTCGATTTTCGAGAACGCGGGCTTTGAGGCACTCGGCACCGGTAACACCCCGGCGGACCCGGTTTTAAACCAGGTGCAGATTGCGACCTACCAGATGCGCGATGCGGCCGGCAATGTGATCGGCGACACCGCGACGAATAACCCGGGCAAGGGTCTCTTCTCGGCAAACGGCTTCTCGAAGTTCTACATGATTCACTCCGGTGTCGCACGCATGTACTACCGCGTCTACACCGACCAGCACGGTTGGAGCCCCTGGGCATCTTCAAAGGAAATCACGCCCTACAACGAGGACGGCGCAAAGGTTCAGGCCATCCAGATTCGCGCAAAGGGTATGGTGCACCGCTACAACGATGTCTACTACAAGGTCATGCTGAACGACGGCACCGTCCTTGACTGGGCAAAGAACGGCCAGACGACCGGCACCATGGGCTCCGACCGCTACATTGTCGGCATCCGCGTTGGCTTCTGGCACAACACCGAGCACTTCCCCTATGCTTCGAAGAACCTGATGGTCGGCAAGTATGAGGGCGCTTACCGCGACGGCACGGGCGTACACTACTCCTCCCACAGCGGCACTCCCTATACGGGCTGGGGCTTCCTCGACAATGTTCAGCACTACTTCATTGACGGCGAGCCGGCACGCGGCTGGCACTATGTCGACGGCTACAAGTACTACTTCAACAACGACGGCTCCGTTGTGACCGACATGGAGACCATCCTGGGACCGCAGGCTTCCTACCAGATCAACTACAACCAGGGAACCCGCACCATGTACATCATGGCGAAGGACGGCGACAAGGGCTACATCATCCCGTACAAGACCTTCAACTCGACGAGCGGCCCGGATACACCCATGGGCAACTTTAAGATTTATGCGAAGTACGATGTCAAGTACATGCACGACGATGTCCCGGCGGCCATCTACTGCAAGTACTTAAACCGCTTCTACAACGGCTTCATCATCCACTCGATTCTCTACTACAGCGCGAAGCTTGAGCTGGATGCGATTACCTTCAACTACATCGACGACGCGGCATCCGGCGGTTGCCTCCGCCTGCTGACCGGTTACTCCTACTGGGTCTACAAGAACTGCGGCAACGGCACGGTGGTTCACATCTACAACGATCCGTGGAACAAAGGACCGATCGAGAAGGATGCGATCGAAGTTCCGATTCCGCGCGAGCAGAAGTGGGATCCGACCGATCCAAGCTCCGGCGAGGCACAGGCGGCTCTCCAGGCTGCAGCTCAGCTTGAGCAGCAGAAGGCCGCTGCAGTTGCGGCAGGCCAGCTGAAGCTCACCGCAGAGGAGCAGCAGCTCGCGGACGAACTGAAGAAGAACTAAAGAGCGTTTTCAAAACGCTTACGCCAAGAGAAAAGCGACGCGGGAATCATTCCCGCGCCGCTTTTTTTGTTCCGCCGTTCGCCCCGGTACTGCCTGCGCTTTCTCTTCGTAAGGCGCCGCTCCTGCCCTATCCTTCCGAAGGCACTCCCCGTTTCCCGGCTGTTCATGTATGGCAAGAATACAGCTCACTTCATTGCTTCGAGGACGGCATGAATTTCCGGCTTACTCCGCTTTAACGAGATGAGCCTGCGATTCTCATCGAGATAGCAGTGCTCGCTCTCCCCGGTACAGCGGAGTTCCCCGCTCGTTTTCTCCGTCACCCGGTAGCGAAGCTGCATGCGCGCGCCGTTGTAGTCCGCAATTTCGACCGCAATTCGGAGTGTCTCCGGAAAGCGGGACATCATGTGATACTTCGCTGTCACCGATACCACCGGGCTTATCACACCCACTGCCTCCATCTCCTCATAACCGAGTCCGGCCTCTTCCATAGCCGCGGTCCGCGCCTCCTCAAACCAGCGAATGTAGTTCGAGTGGTGCGCAATCTGCATCTGATCCGTCTCGTAGTACTGAACCTTGTGATCCCAAACGTAAGTCTTTCCCATGTTTCCTCCGGCGCAGGCGGAAACACATGTTCTTTTACCCGCGCTCCTGCTATACTAGCACATAGTTAAGCGCATGAGTCTTTCAATTTTCGAAAGGAGGTCACGCTTGTCCCGCATCATCTTTCACGTCGACGTCAACTCCGCATTTTTGTCCTGGAGCGCGCTCGAGCGCCTCGAACAGGACCCGGACAGCGTTGATCTGAGAACGATTCCCTCTGCCGTGGCGGGCGATGTCGCCTCGCGCCGCGGCGTCGTGACCGCCGCTTCCATCCCCGCAAAACGCCTCGGCGTGAAGAGCGGCGAGCCCGTCACGGCGGCGCTCCGCCTCTGCCCGCACTTAGTTCTGGTCGCCTCGAATTTTTCCTATTACCGCCGAAAATCCGCCGCCTTTCTCGCGATTTTGGAGCGCCACAGCTCTCGGGTGGAACCGTTTTCAATCGACGAGGCCTTTCTTGACATGAGCGAACGCTTTTCGGATCACCGTACAGAGGCCGCCGAAATTCTTGCCTGCGCCGCCGAAATGCAGCGCGAAATTCGCGAGCGTCTCGGCTTCACAGTCAATGTGGGCATAGGTGAAAATAAGCTCCTCGCCAAAATGGCGAGCGACTTCGAAAAGCCGGATAAGATTCACACACTCTGGCCCGAAGAACTCTCCTCCAAATTCTACCCTCTCCCCATACGCTCCCTCTTCGGGGTCGGCGGCCAAAGCGCCGAAAAACTGCTGCGTTTCGGCATCCGTACGATAGGCGAAGCCGCCGAAACGCCCTGTGAGATTCTACAGCGCATTTTGGGACCGAGTGCCGGGAAAGCCGTCTACCAGAGTGCGCGCGGCATTAACCATTCCGCCGTGCGCCGAGAGCGCCCGCAGGCAAAGAGCCACTCGGTGGAGCGCACAACAACGACAGACATTGAGAAACGCAACGCGGCCGCAGAGCTCCCGCCCCTTCTTTCGGAGCTCGCGGAAGAGCTCTCCTCGCGCCTCAAAAAGGCGGGCGCGAAGGCAGAGACCCTCGCCGTCATTGTGAAGACCAGTTCCTTTCAGCGCCACACCCGCCAGCAGCGTCTTCTTGTTCCGAGCAATGAAAAAGAAGTGCTCGAGGCGAGCGCCCGTGAGCTCTTCTCTGCCCTTTTGGAGGGCGATGCCGGGCTCTTTGCAAAACGCGAGGCTTTGCGCCTCGTCGGCATAGGCGCCGCCCGCCTGGAAGACCCGCAGTATCAACAACTCTCCCTCTTCTCCCTGCCCGCCGCAAAGGAACGCAGCGAGAGCGCAACTGAAGAGACGAAAACAGCGGGAGCGGAAATACCTCTCACAAACAAGCAAGGGGCTGAACGCCGCAACACCGACACGCAGGAGGCAGTAAAACAGAACGCCGCCTCACAGAAGCCGGAAACACCGGGCATAGACACACAGAGGGCTACAACACCCGGAAATGACGTACAGAAAACCGAATTGCAAGGCAAAGACACACAGGCGTCGGAACGACTCCGTGCCTCTTCGCAGGGAACAGACAAGCGCAACAGGCTCCATGAAATGCAAGCAAAAATTTCCGCACGCTATGGAGACCGCGCTTTATTGCGCGGCGGGGTTCTGCTCTCCGCCGCACACAAAGAGACACAAAACGCGCAGGCAGAACCGAAACAACGGAGACAGCAAAGCACAGAGCCCTGATTCAAAGACAGCGATACTCTTCGCCGTGAGAGAGAGACCGCGATGCAACGAAAAGCACTCACAACACTGTAGTGTCTTCCGAAGCGCGCAGCTTCAAACGATAGATACATACCGAAAACAGGAAGGAAACGCCGATGAACACACCGATTTATGACTTTGTGACCGAATACCTACGCTCCGGAAAAAGCCGCCTCCACATGCCCGGCCACAAGGGACAGAGTGCCTTCGGCGCAGCGCTCTACGGCATTGAAGCGCGGGATATCACGGAGATTCACGGCGCGGATGTGCTCTCGGAAGCCACGGGCATCATAGGCGAGAGCGAGGCAAATGCAGCCTCCCTCTTCGGCACGGCGCTGACCCTCTACTCGACCGAGGGCAGCAGTCTTGCGCTCCGCACCATGTTGGCCTTGGCACTCTCCCGCGCGAAGCGCACCCCCGGGGAGCGCCCGCTCCTCCTCGCCGCGCGAAACGCTCATAAGAGTCTCCTCTACGCAGCGGCTCTCCTCGACTTTGACATCGCCTGGATTTATCCCGAGGACACAGCACTTGACAGCGCCTGCTCCTGCCACCCAAGCCCCGCCTCGGTGCTGGCAGCGTTACACGCTCTGCCGCGCCCACCCTTCGCCGTCTTTTTGACAAGCCCCGACTACCTCGGCTTTATCGCCGATGTACAGGGCATTGTGCGCGCGGTCAACACCTGCTTCGGGGCGGAATCTGTCCCCGTCCTTGTTGACAACGCCCACGGCGCCTACCTTCACTTTCTTGAAGAGCCCCTGCACCCCATGGATCAGGGGGCCTATCTCTGCTGCGACTCCGCGCACAAAACCCTGCCCGTACTGACCGGCGGCGCCTACCTCCATTTCAGTGCGCAGGCGGCTGCGGAAGTCGGTTCGTCCGCACGCCGCACCATGGAGCTCTTTGCCTCGACAAGTCCCTCGTATTTGATTCTTCAGTCACTCGACCTCTGCAATGCCTACCTTGCGGACAACTACCCGGCCCGCCTCTATGCCTGCATACGCCGCATCGAGGGGCTTGGCCACTATCTCCGCACTCTCGGGGCGGAGCTTCGGGCAAGCGAGCCGCTGAAACTGGTGATTGGGAGCGCTGCTCTTTCGGGGGCAGAGGTCGCAGAACTCTTTCGCGCCCATCAAATGGAGCTTGAATTTGCCGACCTCTCCGCCGTGGTGCTCATGTTGACCCCGGAAAACCGCCCCGAAGATTTTCTCCGCATCGCCTCGCTCTACCGCGAGGAAGCCGCTCTTTGGACAAAAAAAGAGACGGCAAAAGAGCCGTCTCTTTGTCTTCTTCCTCTGCCTCGCGCCTTAACGATACGGGAAGCCATGCTGTCTCCGCAGGAGACCGTAGCGATCGATAAGGCCGTTGGACGCATACTCGGCCAGCCCACGGTTTCCTGTCCGCCCGCCATCCCGCTCGCGGTGAGCGGTGAACGTCTCTCGGCGGAACTGCTTCCCCTCTTTCTCCGCTACGGCGTCACCGAGGTATCCGTAGTCCGGGAATAACTCAGAGGCTCTGCAAAACCAGCATCTGGTAGGCGTGATACGCCACCTGAACCGGCGCCGGGAGTATCATATCCGCAGCCGCCTCAATGAGAATACGGTGGTTTAAACGCCGCTTCCAGAGCGCGTTCATCTTTTTGCCCTGCTTTTTTAACTTCTTTAAGTCGACAAAGTCAACCGGCGTGTTCTGCTCGATTTCCTTTTTGCCGAGCTCTGCCAAGGCGCGGCGGTTTTCCTCGACCGCCTTCGCGAGATCTTCTTCGGAAATTCCGCGTACGGTCGCGAGCACTCGCTCCCGATCACCGCGGAAATTGAGCGTAATGCTGCCGGTCGCCCAGAAAGTGCGGATGCGCTGTACGCCATCCGTCTTTTCGAGGAGACCGTGCAGCGCCTCGTACTCCTTGTAAGAGAGCTGCCGTCCCAGAATCTTTACGCGCAGGCTGCTGCCGGTCTCATGTACCACCTTACATTTCATTGCTTTCCTCTTTCCATCCTCTTCTCATTAGAGAGAGTGCTTATTTTATTTAGTGAAAACTCACAGAGGAAAGTATAGCATAACTCGGCGGAAAATCATATTTCTAGACTTTCTTCCGCAGCCTGATTGCGCCACAACTCTTGCCGCCTGTTTTTCTTCCCGCATTTACAGGGCAAACTGCGCCTATCTGCTCTCCTCACTCTCCGAGGTAGGCGCGGACCCGCTCCAGTGCACGTAAGCCTGCGCCGCGCCCAAGCTCATAGACGCGCATCAGTTCGCCGGGATCGCTCGCAATGCGACTGATACCGAGCTCCTCCCGCGGGTAAATTAAGAGTGCCCGCCCGCGCTCCGCTTCTTCCTCGACAAAGTGTATATTCTGGTTATAGGTGAGGTGACGCATCTTCATCGCGAGGGAGGCGCGCGGATAACCTTTCAGCGCCGCCCCAACTATGGTTCCGGATGCACCGCGCTCCTTGCGGTAACCCTTGGGGCGCGTCAAAATCACAACATTCTTCTCATAGCCGAGACTCAGCATTTTTTTCAGCGGAATCGAGTCGGTGATGCCGCCGTCCAGGAGCTTATGCCCGTCCACCTCAACAATGCGTGCCACCAGCGGCATCGAGGCCGAAGCGCGCATGTACTCGACATCGTGCGCATCGCCCTTCTCACAGCGGTAGTAAAAGGGCCTGCCGGTCTCCACATCGGTGCAGACCACATAGAACTCCATCGGATTCTTTTGAAAGGTCTCCGTGTCAAAGGGGAACTTTTCAAACGGCACCTCGCGGTAGGCAAAGTCCTTGTTATAAAAGTCGCCGGTCAGCAAGAGGGAGCGGAGCGAACCGTAGCGCGAATCCGCGCCATATTTTAAGTTGTAGCGGAGCACGCGCCCCGGCTGATTGGACTTATAGTTACAGCCAAACACAGCGCCCGCGGAAGTGCCTATGGCGCCGTCAAAGACAATTTTATTTTCCAGGAAGACATCCGTGACGCCCGCGGTAAAGAGCCCGCGCATACCGCCGCCTTCCATGACCAATCCACGTTTCATAGCCTGTCCTTTCCGAACAAAAACAATACGGTTTACATTATAGCGAATTCCGATTGCGACTTGCAAGCTTCCCGTCTTTTCAGTTTGCCATTTCGTGCTATAATAAGCCTGCTTCGGCACAATTCCCGCCGCACCTTCGGCAGCAGGGAACTGCGGCTTTCCGAAGCGGAATCCGCGGCAGCGTCCGCATATCTTGCTTCGCCGTATCTCAACTGAGAATGGCAGAAAGGACAACTATGTATACACCCAAAAACCGCATCCTCTACCTGAGCCAGCTGGGGCTCCTCGTCGCGATTGAACTCGTGATGAAGTTAATCGGCCTCGGCTCTGTCCCCATCGGCCCGCTGTCGATGTCCTTCTTAACGGTCCCGATTGCGGTCGCAGCCATCCTGCTCGGGCCCTTCGCCGGCGCCGTGACCGGTGCTGTCTTCGGCATCACCGCGTTTTATGAGTGCGTGAGCGGAACTTCACCGCTCGGCCTCGCACTCCTGCAGTTCAGCGTGTTCCACACCTTTATGCTCTGTGTGACCATGCGTGTCCTCGTGGGGCTC
>CAUVLB010000048.1:0-7469 GCA_963552595.1 uncultured Stomatobaculum sp.
GCAGCAGATTATCGTGGATCGCCTGACCGTGAATCACGGCTACAACTCGACGAACACCTACCAGGGAAGCACGCTCCAGGCAAACCTGACGACTTACTACACCGCAAACCAGGCAACTTCCCCGCTCGTGAAGGCAAAGGACGTTCAGACGCGTCCCACCTTCTATTATAAAATCGATAAGAACTTCACCTATGTAGACGGTTCGCTGACGACTACGAGCGGAAGAGTACATCCGGCAAACCCGGCTGCAATTTTGCCCCAGCCCATCACCTCGGGTGTTATCACGCACTTCGTGCCTGCGGGTACGGGAGCGGGAGAGTCCGGCAGCGATGACTACGGTATTCTTGCGATTTCCTATGAGAACATCCCGGATTCCGAGCTTGCTACGGCACAGGTGGCCCTGAATTCGATCGGCGGGACGCAGTTATACGGCGGTTACTATGCGACTTCGTTCAAGTTGCAGGCAAAATACAATGCGGATCCGATCAATGTGCGTCCTGTGATCGGTGTCTGGATGGATACCGATTTCGATGCGGACCGCGACGGAACGCAGGGGGGAAATCCGCGGGGAATTACGGTTGAGACTTCGAACGGCAATAACCAGCTTGTGAACGACGGTCCGGTCGGCCCTGATTTCTTTAACCAGGGCACGGCAAAGATTTCGGCGGCGACCGGCAAGGCAGAAATGCTCTATGTGGATACGACTACGATTCACAAGATTAACCAGCAGGCAATTCTAGGCCTGCTCGCATATGCACAGTCCACAATTCCGTCCAACGAGTCGCCGACGAGTGTCTCGAGCCGCGACATTCGCTCGAACGACAACATCTTCAATACGAAGGTCTATATCACGGGTGACAACGCCCAGAACACAAGTCGCTGGGAACTCTACATCCCGGTTATGAAGAAGGGAGAGAGATACAGCTATACGAGCGGAGGCGTGACGAATCAGACAACGCCGAACGAGTACGACCTTGATTACTACGGCATCGACACCTCTACGCTCGCAGGACTCAATTACTCCGTCGCATATACGACAGATCCGAACCCGGCGGCCGGCGGTTATGCGACTGCAAAGGCAGCGAACTACTCGGCTAGCATTCCGGCGAACAAGGCGGATATCACGATGATTCGCGTGAAGATTGACGATGTGGATCCGAGTAAGAAGTCCTTCGTCAATGTGAAGTACAAGCTTCATGAGCCGAAGTCCATGGTCGGAAGCATGAAGAACCAGAATGTGGTCTTCGGTAACTTCAATATGGGCAGCAGCACAAGCCCGTACTTCGGCACGAGCGGTCAGTCCAGCCTTCCGCTTACCTATACGTTGGCGGATATGCAAATCGGCGGTTTTGTCTGGGATGAGACAGACCGAAACTCGACTTACAATGCCGGAACAGACAGTCTGGTACAGAATGTTCGCTTCCGCGTCTACGATCCGGCGACGAATGCGCAGGTGCAGCTGAATACCGCACCGAACGGCGATTTACTGGTCAACAGCAGAGCGAACGGTACCTATGAAGTTTTGGTGCCGCACGATGGAAACTGGATCATTGAGGCAGACACCTCGGCTCTCGGTGCGGATAAGAAGCTCGTGTTGCAGAATAAGAACAACAGACCGGCTGTTGACTCTGCTTACGATCGCGAGCTGAATCGTGTGGCGACGACCTTGGTTGTGAATCCCGTGCAAGGCATCTACAGCAAGGAGAACGTGAATGCCGGCCTCTATACGGCACCGAAGATTACGATTCCCGATCTCGAGATTCCGGTGAACGGCGGTTCCGCGCCGATCACGGCCGTGGTTACGAACCCGATTGCGCCCGGCGTTACGTTCAGTATTCCGAGCGGACAGCCGACGGATATTGTGACGCTACAGAATAACGGAACAACGACCGGCAGTGCTACCCCGCAGAAAACCGGTACGGTTACGGTCACGGCTGAAGCGGATGACGGCTACGGCGGCAAGGTCAGAACCACAGCTAAGGTAAAGGTCTATACCGATATTGAGTACGACGCGAACAACGGCAGCGGCAGTATTGCGCCGAACGGCGACAAGCTCTATCCCTCCGTGGATAACACGGGAGCGGATGCGCACACCGACGAAGGCACGGCGAAGGCGGTGACCGGAAGCGGCAGCGACACCGGCTTTACGCGCCCGGGCTATCTTTTCACGGGTTGGAATACAGAAGCGGACGGCAGCGGTCAGAGCTATGCGCCCGGGGCAACGGTGAAGACCGGTGCGAGAACCGCTCCGCTAAAGCTCTACGCACAGTGGCAGCAGCTCACTCCCGCGGCAGAGGCATTCAAGATTAAGAAGAATGTTTCCGGTGACTGGGGTACGCTTCCGAATACGGAGACTTCGCCGCTCCTGCCCTCGACCTTTAAGTTTGTGATGACCAGCATCAGCGCAAATGCGCCCATGCCGGCAGGCGCAACGAGCACGGCAAACCCGAGCAATGTGACGGGGGCGGTGAGCTCGGTGGTCTTCAGCATGGGAAGCAGCGAGTTCTCGTCTACCGTTTCAAGCAAGGAAATCACGACGGGACTCATCAGCTTCACGCTTCCGGGCACCTACAGTTATGTGGTGCAGGAGCAGGGCGACAGTGTCGCAAACTACAGCTATGATTCGACGCAGTACAAGCTCACCTATACGGTCACGGCGGGTGTGGGCGGAACGCTCAGCGCGCAGCGCAGCATCGAGAATCTCGCAACGGCCGCACCGAGCGGTCAGATTGTATTTGACAACGCATACAATCTGCCGAGCTTTCAGGTGAGTTTCGATCCGCAGGGCGGCGATGTGACGCCCGCAACACAGACGGTCAAGTACGGCCACTATGCGGGTGAGCCCACAACACCGGCGGGAAAGAGCAGTCCGGCGGGCGATAAGACCGGATATGATTTCAGGGGCTGGGTCTACGAAGTTCCCGACCCGGTGACGGGAGCACTGACGGAAGTGCCCTTTGCCTTCGCAACCACTGCGGTCAAGCAGAACTATGCGCTCAAGGCGAAGTGGGAACTGAAGAAACTCACTGTCGTTGTGACGGATGCACCGAATGCGGATGCACCGCACACGAACGAGGAGATTTTCCGCAAGAACGATGTGCCTTACGGCGGAACGACGGCTGAGCCGACGCGTCCGGAGAATAAGACAGGCTATCACTTTGATCGCTGGCTCGACCATGCGAACAACCCGTATGACTTCACGCGTCCGGTCACGAAGAACGAGACCGTGCATGCGAGCTATGCGCCGAATGCGTATAAGGTTCGCTACAACGCAAACGCAGCGGATGCAAGCGGAAGCATGACAGATTCCGACCATGTCTATGATACGGCAAAGAACCTCACAGGCAATGCGTTCACGCGTCCGGGTTATGTCTTCGACGGATGGAATACGGAGGCAAACGGCAGCGGCACCAACTATACGGATGCGCAGAGTGTCCTCAACCTCACGACGCAGAACAACGCAGTCGTAAATCTCTATGCAAAGTGGACACCGGTGACCCCGGCCACGAAGCAGATTAAGATTCAGAAGACGCTGACCGGTGATCGCGGTGCGATTGCGACCGGTGAGACGGCGCCGCTGGTCGCAGAAACCTTCGGCTTCACCTTGCGGGCAAAGCCGGGCGCTTCGGCGACGGCAAATCCGATGCCGGCGGGCACGGCGGCGGGCAGCCAGAGTCAGAGCTACAGCATTCCGACTTCGGATCTGACGAGCGGCAGCGCAAGCCTCAACACGGCAAACATCAGCTTTACCCTTCCGGGTGTCTACGAGTATGAAGTGAAGGAGACCCAGGGAAGTCAGACCGGTTACAGCTATGACGCAAAGGTCTACACCGTTCGCTACACCGTCACGCAGACCGGTGCAAACCTCGACGTGACAACGGAAGTACAGGACGGCGCAGGTGCGGCGTTTACGGCGGTGCCGAGCGGTGATGCGACCGCAGCGTTCACCAATGATTATCAGCTTCCGCAGTATCAGGTGGTATTCGATGCAGACGGCGGTTCTGTGACGCCCCCGACGCAGAGCGGCATTAAGCGCGGCGGCACGCCCACGGCACCGACGGCAGCGAGCCCGAGTACTTCTCCGGCCGGAGATAAGAACGGCTACCTCTTTGTCGGCTGGTTTGAGGAAGACCCGAGCGGCAACCTTGCATCGACGCCTTACGACTTTACGCATCCGCTCACCGGCAACAAGAAGTTGAAGGCTAAGTGGCTCCTCAACGAGTACAAGGTCAAGGTGAAGGATGCGCCGGATGCAGACGGAAGCCACGCGAACGAAGTGATTCACAGCGATGATCATGTCCCGTACAACGGACAGATTCCGTCCCAGACCGCTCCGAACAACAAGACCGGTTATCATTTCAACGGCTGGGTGGACGAGAGCGACAATTCGCCCTACAGCTTCGGCACGCCGGTGCGCCGCGATACGACGGTGGTTGCTACCTATGCGCCGAATCACTACAAGGTTCACTACGATCCGAACGGCAGCAATGTGAGCGGTACCGTGACCGATTCGAACCATGTCTACGATGTGGCCAAGAATCTGAATCAGAACAACTTCACCCGTCCGGGCTTTACCTTCGGCGGTTGGAACACCGCGGCAGACGGCAGCGGTCAGAACTATACGGATCAGCAGTCTGTCACGAACCTCACAAGTACGGACAACGCGACGGTCACGCTCTATGCGGTCTGGAGACCGGTGAACAGCGCGGTCGAAGCAATCTCCGTGAAGAAGGAACTGAACGGTGATGTGGGAACCTTGGCAAACGGCGAGACTTCGCCGCTGGTTCCGGATACGTTCCGCTTTGAATTAAAGGCAATCAGCACGACGGCCTTCGGCCTGAGCGGTGCCCTTCCGATGCCGGCAGCGGCAGCGGGGCAGCAGACCTATGTGCTGAGCAAGGGAAGCGCTTCTTTGAACCTGGTACAGGGTGTAACGGATACGCAAGCGGGGCAGAGCAACGGCACTGTGGCAAGCGGTCCCTTCAGCTTCACGATGCCGGGTGAGTATGTCTACGAAGTGCGCGAGCTTGCGGGAACGGCAAGCGGTTACAGCTACGACAGCAAGGTCTACAGAATCAAGTACACGGTTGTGCAGAACCTCACGCAGCTCACGGTGACAAAGGAGCTCAGTGTGAACGGCGGTGCCTATACGGCATTCAACGGAACGCTGGACTTCTCGAATAGCTACCGGCGTCCGCAGTACACAGTGAGCTTCGATCCGGACGGCGGCAATGTGACCCCGGGTACGCAGACCGTGAAGCACGGCAACAAGGCAAGCGATCCGCCGACGACCACGGGTCACAGTTCCCCGGCGGGAGAGAAGACCGGCTACCGCTTCGGCGGCTGGATTGACACGGCGACCGGCACTCCCTACAACTTCAATACGCCGGTCACGGGGGATAAGACCCTCAAGGCAAAGTGGGATCTCAATCAGTACCGCGTGATTGTCAAGGAGCCGAACGACGCAAATCCGGGCAAGCAGAATTTTGAATATCTGAATGATCCGAATGTGAACCACGGAAGCACGGTGACGGCACCGCCGACACCGGACAATAAGACCGGCCATCACTTCAACGGCTGGGTGGATCAGAACGGCAACCCGTACACCTTCGGCACACCGGTCACGCAGGACACGACAGTCACTGCGACTTATGCGCCGAATCAGTATACGGTTCAGTATGACAAGAATGCTGCGGATGCGAGCGGCACGGTTGCGGATTCCACGCATACCTATGATGTCGCGAAGAACCTGAACACAAACAACTATACGCGTCCGGGTTATGAGTTCGCCGGCTGGGCTACTACGCCGACCGGAACAGTCAGCTATCCGGATCGACAGAGTGTCATCAACCTGACGACGCAGAACAACGGTATTGTGAAGCTCTATGCGATTTGGACCCAGGCAACGCCCGCAACGGAGGCCTTCGGCATTCAGAAGACGCTTTCCGGAGATGTGGGTCCGCTGCCGAACGGCGAGAATGCACCGATTGTGGCGGATACCTTCCGCTTCCGTCTGACGGCGAAGCAGACCAACGCACCGGGACTCACGCTGCTCCCGATGCCTGCAGGCACGGCGGCAGGCGCGCAGACAGCGGATTACACGCTGACCAGCGCAGGCCTAAGCTACGGTGCATTCGGAACTGCGGCGACCGGAACGGTGGCAAGCGGTCTCCTGACCTTCACGCTTCCGGGTGATTATTACTATGAACTCACGGAGCTTGCGGGATCGGCTGCCGGCTACAGTTACGGCGGTGCCTCCAAGGTTTACACCCTGCACTACAAGGTCACGCAGAGCGGTACGACGCTTTCGCTTGCGAAGGAAGTCAAAGAGGGCAGCGGCAGCTATGCACCGCTGACCGGCGCACTTGCCTTCGATAACAGCTATGCGCTTCCGAGCTATACGGTCAGTTTTAATGCGCAGGGCGGCGATGTGACGCCGAGCACACAAACCGTAAAGTACGGTCACTTTGCGACCAGACCGCAGACGCAGGCGGGCAAGAGTTCGCCGGCAGGCGATTTTGCCGGCCATACCTTCGGGCATTGGAGCAAGCAAGGAGATCCGGCTACTACGGCTTACGACTTTGAGCACACGCCCGTCACAGGCAACATCACTCTTGATGCGAACTGGACTACCAACAGCTACACCATCACCGTGACAGACGGACCGAATGCAAATCCGCCTCATCAGAACGAGGTGATCTCCAATACGACGGTGCCGTACAACACGCCGTCCACGGAGCCGAACCGCCCGAACAACAAGACTGGCTATCACTTCGACCACTGGGAGAAGAATAACGATCCAAGCCATACGCCCTATATCTTTGGCACACCGGTCACGGGCAACGAGACCATTCATGCGGTCTATGCACCGAACAGCTATACGGTGCGCTACAACAAGGACGCAGCGGATGCAAGCGGAACGGTGGCGGATTCGCAGCATACTTACGATGTTGCGAGAAACCTAAACAACAATGCGTTTACACGCCCGGGCTATGAGTTCGCGGGCTGGACGAGAACGCAGGGCAGTACGACGGTCGACTTTGCGGATCAGGCGAGTGTTGTGAACCTGAGCACAACGGACGGCGCGGTCGTGGACCTCTATGCGGTTTGGACCGCGGCGACCCCGATTGCGGCAAATGTCACGATTCGGAAGACCCTGACCGGTGACATCACAACGACACCGGGCGGACTGGCATCTCCGATTACACCGGAGACCTTCCGCTTTGAGCTTAAGGCAATCAGCACGACGGCTCCGGGCGTCACAGTGCTTCCGATGCCGGCAGCGGCAGCGGGCGCGCAGACTGCGGTGCTCACGCTGAGCAGCAACGACCTCACGTCGGGTGTGGGAACCGTTTCGAGCGGCAATCTGACCTTTACGATGCCGGGTGAGTATGTCTACGAGCTCAAGGAGCTTTCCGGCAGCTCGACGGGCTTCACCTATGATCAGACGGTATACAGCCTCAAGTACA
>CAUVLB010000049.1:0-7446 GCA_963552595.1 uncultured Stomatobaculum sp.
CCAAATCCTCCGGCAGCAGTTTATTTTCTAAGCGCTTGAACTGCTTCACCTGCTGCTCCTGACGGCGAATATAGCCCTCATACTTCAGCGCAATGTTTACCTGCCCACACACAGACGGCGGCAGCTCGGGGCGCTCCGGATCCAAGGGCGCAATCAGATTATAATTCAGTTCCGGTCTTTTGATGAGCTCCGCGAGAGATATTCCGGTCTTCAGCGCTGTAGAATTTTGGCTGATCAGGAAAGCATTGTTCTCGGCGCTTGAACCGATATGGGTCGCAAGGAGGCGCTTTCTCTCTGCTTCAATTCCGCTTCGTTTTTCCCTGAGTCTCTGTATTTTTTCTTCATTAACCAGTCCCAGCTCATATCCCCGCTCCGTCAGACGTAAATCCGCATTGTCCTGTCGAAGCAGCAGTCTGTACTCCGAGCGTGAAGTCATCATGCGATAGGGTTCGTGGCTTTCCTTGGTCACAAGGTCGTCGATCAATACGCCGATGTAGGCCTCGGAGCGGTCCAGGACAAAGGGGGGCTTATTTTGAATGCGCCGCACAGCGTTGATACCTGCAACCAGCCCCTGTGCCGCGGCCTCTTCATAGCCGGAGCTTCCGTTAATCTGTCCGGCTGCAAAGAGAGCCGGAATTTCCTTGAACTCGAGGCTCGCCGTCAACTGCCGCGCGTCAATGCAATCATATTCAATTGCGTAAGCATTCCGCACGATGACCGCATTTTCCAGACCCGGAGTCGCATGGATCACCGCGTACTGAATATCCTCGGGAAGCGAAGAGGACATACCGCCGAGATACATTTCGTCGGTGTAGAGTCCCTCGGGTTCGACAAAAATCTGATGTCCTTCCTTGTCCGGAAATTTCATCACCTTATCTTCAATGGAAGGACAGTAGCGGGGACCGGTGCCGTGAATCCCGCCGTTATAAAGCGGTGATCGATCGATGTTCTCTTCAATCAGACGTTTCACCTCGGAACCCGTGTGCGTGAGCCAGCAGCTCACCTGTTCCCGCTGTACTGTGTCGGGGTCGGTGTCAAAGGAAAAGGGAATGACAGGCACATCTCCCTTTTGTTCCTGCATCTTGGAGTAATCGAGCGTTTTCCCGTCGACACGAGCCGGCGTTCCCGTCTTAAAGCGACGCATTTCGATACCGAGTGAGAGAAGAGAGGCTGTAAGCTTTGTCGCGGCTTTAAGCCCGTTTGGTCCGGTCTCTTCGCTGACCTCGCCGAAGACACAGCGTGCATTGAGATACACGCCGGTCGCCAGTATCACAGCCTCCCCGTAGTAACGGCTCCCGGAAACTGATTTTACACCGATACAGCGTCTTTTCCCCAGTTTATCCACAGTGTCTTCGGTTAAAATTGTGGATATCTCTGCCTGCCGTATCGTGATTTGTGGATTTCTCTCCAGAACACGGCGCATTTCCGCAATATAGGCCTGCTTATCTGCCTGGGCACGCAGCGAATGAACCGCCGGTCCCTTTGACTCATTGAGCATGCGTGACTGAATAAAAGTCTTGTCAATCACATGCCCCATCTCGCCACCCAGCGCGTCGAGTTCCCGCACCAAATGTCCCTTGGACGTTCCGCCTATGTTCGGATTACAGGGCATCAGAGCAATGGAGTCCACGCTGACGGTAAAGATAATTGTCTTCAACCCCAGACGTGCTGCCGCCAATGCCGCCTCGCAGCCCGCATGACCGGCTCCGACTACAATTACATCATATCTCTCTTCTATCATCCCACACTTACTTTCCTGTGCAAAACTTTTCAAAAATGCGATTGATGACATCGTCCTCAACGCTGTCTCCGGTAATACTTCCGAGCGCGCGGTAAGCAGCACTCAGATCGATTGAAAAAAAATCCTCCGGCATTCCGGCCGCAACCGAAGCCTCTACATTGCGGAGACTCTCGATTGCCTCTCTGAGTGCCTCCTTATGGCGCGCATTGACGGAAAGCAGCTCGCTTTGATTGTCAAAACTCGCTCCGAAAAAGAGCTCGGAAATCGCATGCTCCAATTCCGCAAGTCCCTCTGCGGTTTTGGTCGAAAAATGCAGAATCTTTGCGGGCTTGTAGACATGCAACTCCTTCTCTTCGACTACTTGTCCCAAATCGGCTTTGTTCAGGAGCACAATGCACTTCCGCCTTCCGGCATAGGAGAGCAGTTCCCTCGCCTCATTGTCAAGTGCCTTGGAGCCGTCCACAACAAGCAACAGAAGTTCCGCCGCCTCTGCCGCCTTCTTGGCTCGTTCTACACCGATTTGCTCAATTCGATCCTGGCTCTCCCGAATTCCCGCCGTATCCGAGAGAGTGAGCAGGAGTTTTCCGATCCTTACCTGCTCCGTCAATATATCCCGTGTGGTCCCTGCAATATCCGTCACGATAGCCGCGTCGTTTTGCGTGAGCAGGTTCATGAGCGATGATTTGCCTGCATTCGGCAAACCTAGAATCACAGTCGGAATTCCCTCTCGATAGAGGCGCCCGTCATCCGCGCTGCGAAGCAAATTTTCCAAAGAAGCGAGCATCTCGGCAAGGCGGGCGGAGAGCAGGGCAGGATATCCTTCCAAATCGTAGTTCTCCGGATCATCCAAAGCTGCCTCAATCCAAGCGAGTTCATCCAGAATATCCGAGCGCAGCGCTTGCATTTTTTCGGATAGTCTGCCGTCCAACAGATTCATTGCTGCCTGCAGCGCATACTCATTCTTCGCGCGAATCAAATCCATTACGGCCTCAGCCTGCGCGAGATCGATTCTCCCGTTTAAAAAAGCACGCTTTGAGAATTCTCCGGGTTCCGCTTGGCGGGCACCCGCCGTGAGCACAGCGTCCAAAACGCGCTGTAAAAGAAAGAGACCACCATGGCAATTGATTTCCACACTGTCCTCTCCGGTAAAACTGTGCGGCGCGCGGAATACGCTCGCCAATACTTCATCCAGAATTTCTCCGTTTGCCCGTATATGACGATAGTGCATGCTATAGCCCGGCGCATCCGAAATCGCCCGATCCAGTACCGCATCCGCAATCTCAAGTGCTCTGTCACCGCTAATGCGGATGATGCCGATTCCCCCTTCACCCAGAGCGGTGGCAATTGCCGCAACGGTTTCTCGTTCTTCTCTCAAAACTTTCCTTTTCCCTTCTCTCATAAGACAAATCAAAACGCTGCCAGCATATGGTTTGCCGGCAGCGTTTTGCACTTATTTGATTGAGCCCTTTTATTTCTGCCTGTCTCCGTCCTTCAAAAGAGTAATGACAACGTGGCGCTGTTCTCCCTCTCCCTCGGAATGTGTGGTCACATAGCGATCACGTTGCAAGGCGGCATGGATGATGCGTCTCTCGTTCGGCGTCATCGGATCCAGCACATAGGGCTTGCCGCTTTGCTTCACGCGGCGAGCTGCGTTTCTGGCAAAAGCTCTCAACTTATTTTCCTGCTTTTCCCGATAAGAGCCGATATCTAACTTGACGCGAAGAAACGGCTCCTGCTTCTTGTTGACAACATGACTCACCAGATACTGGAGCGCATCGAGGGTCTGACCGCGCTTGCCGATCAGGACACCCAGATTCTCACCCTTTACATGGAAAATCACAGTCTTTTCCGGTGCTCTTACCTGCGCATCGATTTCCGCCTCAAGCTTCAGTGTCTCAAAGAGCTCCTGCAGGAAGACAATGCCGGTCTTCTTTCCGTTTTCCAGCGCCGTTGTGAGCGCCGCATCCTGTGTCTTCTTTTCCGGCCTGTGTGTCTCGACAGGCTTTTTCGCTTCCTGTATCGGTTTTTCTTCCGCAAGTTGCGGCTCCGCAGGATCTTCTTTTGCCGCCGGGGCAACAATTACCTTTTCTGCCGGAATCGGCTCTTCTAAGACTTCTTTACAATCTTCGGTCTTTTCGAGCAGACTCTCTTCCTGTACTTCGTCTGTCTTAATAATTGCGCGAAGTTTCCAGGGCTTACTTCCGATAAAACCGAGTAAGCCGCTGCTTCCCTGTTCCACAACAGAGACTTCTAAGCGATCGCTTGTCGTCTCTAGCTCCAGAAGAGCCTTGGTGAGTGCCTCATCATAGGTCTTTCCTGTCACAGTGACTTCAGTCTTCATTGTCCTTCTCTCCGCCTGAACCATCGACGTCTTTACCCTTATTTTTGCGCTTATTCGCAACGCGCTCATCGTACATTGCGACCATGTTCGCCTTCGATGCAAGAGAACCAGGCTTTGCGTTCTTCTGATAGTAAGCAGTCGAATCCTCAATCTGCTTTGCCGTCTTCTCCGTGCGGCGACGCTGACGCTCTTCCTCGTTCTTTTCCGCTTCCTCCTGGCGCTTTACTTCGCGGAGCAACTTCTCCGAGTTACTTTTTACCAGTGCCGGATTCTTTCCTTCGCGTATTGCCTTTTCGTTGGCTTTCTCCGTATTCTTCCGGACAATTTCATCGACGTCCAACTTGCTGAGCTGCGCATTAATCAAAAGTTGCTGAAGCATACGGCAAAGTCCGCTGGCAACCCAGTAAATACCGATACCTGCCGGGAGCGTAAAGCAGAAGAAGAGCGACATGACAGGCATCATCGTATTCATGCTCTGCATCTGCTGCGCCATCATATTATCCTCATCAACCTTGGCCTTGTTGTTCTTAGTACCCGCGGTCATGAGCTTTGCGGAGTACCACTGTATACCCGCAGAAAGGAAGGGAATAATCCAAGCAAGATTCGGACTGTCGATACCCTGGAAGGGCGGCGTCGCAAGGTTTACTCCGAGGAAGTAGTTCATCTTCGCAATTTCTGCGGCGCCCGCAGAAACGGTCGAAGACAGCGCCGGATAAGCCTGCTCGAGGCTCGCCCACTGCGCGGGCGTAAACTTATAGAGGAAATCGATGACCGTCTGTACCGTAGAAGTATCACTCAGAACCGGTTTTACCTTCGGTGCAATTTCGCTCAAAACACTCACAAAATTGCCCTGCTGCATCACCGGCGAGGCAATGCTCTCGAAGACCTTATAGACCGACGGAACATAGGCAGGAATCTTATAGATAACCTGATAGAGACCGAAGAGAATCGGCATCTGAATCAGCAGGAAGAGGCAGCTGCCGCTCATGCTCGTTCCGTACTTCTGATATACCGCACGCGTCTCAGCCTGCATGCGCGCCATCGAAACCTGATCTGTCTTTCCCTTATACTTTTTCTGAACCGCCTGCAGCTCCGGCTGCATGACGCTCATCAGTTTCGAAGACTTCTGCTGTGAAACCGTAAGCGGCCACATCAGCAAGTTCGTAATGATGGTAAAGAGAATGATGCTGAGTCCGATGTTCGTAATTCCGAATTGACTCGTAAAGCGGAACAGTGCGTCCATAATCATTCCCAGGACGTAAGCAACCTGTCCGATGATCGGCACGGATGACTTTGTCAAAAAAATAAGCTCCAAGGCTTGCCTCCTATTACTTCAATGTTACGGAACCGGGTCATATCCGCCTTTGGAAAAGGGGTTGCAACGCAAAATACGGAAGAATGCCATTTTCCCACCCTTCCACGCGCCGTACTTTTCAATTGCCTCCAGCGCATATTGCGAACAAGTCGGATAAAACCTACAGTGACAGCGCCACTTATAGGGAGAGATTGCTCTGCGATAAAAACGAATCATGGCGAGCATAACCCTCTTTATCATTTTCCCTCCTCTAAAATTCCCTGCGCTCGGCAGAGTTTCAAAAAGGAGGCCTCAATGGCATGGTAGTCCTGCATTGCGCCATCCTTTCGCACAACAAAAACCAAATCACAGGAAACGGAGAGAGCACTGCGATGCAGACGAAATACCTCCCGCAGCAATCTTGTCACACGATGTCGTACGACACTGTTTCCTATTTTTTTAGAAGCGCTGATACCGATGCGCGCTTCTCCTGTGGCACGCGGACGTACATAGAGAACCAGATTCCGGTCCGCCCTGGTTCTTCCTTTTTCATAAATTTCCCGAAACTCACAGTTATCCTTGATCGACGGAAAGCGTCTCATTCTTTCTCAATCCTTTGCATTCATATAAGTTCCGGCCTCCGGACAAAGAGAAAAAGAAAGGGGTCGTCGTCAGACAACCCCATTGTTCTTCGACGCGAATGCCGATCAAATTTTAAACTGTCAGTCTCGCTCTGCCCTTTGCTCTTCTGGCAGCCAGAACTTTTCTTCCGCCCTTCGTCGCCATGCGCGCACGGAAACCGTGTACACGAAACTTCTGCGCATTATGAGGCTGGAATGTCATTGTACCCTTTCTCATTGTCAGAACACCTCCTCACTTCAAAGCATTTTCCCAACTGACTCTAATCTCTCAGCTCCTACAGGAAGTAGCTTCCGGAGATATCACGCAAACATGGGAATATTCCTGCTTATTATACGGAACTGTGCCTTTTTCGTCAAGAACTTTCAAGCTCGCATTTTAAGCATATTTGCAGATAAAATAAGCGCTTCTGTATCTTACAAAATATTGAATTTTGATTTCAACAATTTGTACCGTCATTCTGTGGATAAAAGAAAGTCTCAAAATAACTTATCCAGATTTTCAACAACTTTTTGTGGATAACTATATGTATACAAAGAACAAGGCTGTTTTTTCAACTTTACATAATGTTATTCACATTTTGTGAGTAACTCGTTGATAACTTTCCCTTTTCATCCCCCTTTTTCCCCTCTTTGGCCTCTTATGCCGTGTTTTCCACTGTGGAAATGCGTATAAACGGTGTGAAAACTCATCCACAGCTGTGATTTAACAATTACGGTCAACCCCGAATTTCACCGTTTTCCGCACCCAATCACAGCCTCTACACGCAGTTCTCACAGACTTATCCACAAGGCTGATTTTGATTTCATTGAGATTGTCCTCTCTTTTTGCTATACTGAGAGCGAATTATCCCCAAACGCGGCAAAGGAGTCTTTCATCATGGAGCAAAACGCAGCGTTCCAAACCATCGCGGATCATTGGACGGAAATACAGGATTACGTAAAAAACAAAAAAGATACGACAGAGCTTTCCTATGAGATGTGGATTGCTCCGTTAAAGCCCCATCATCTGACGATAGACGAAGACGGAAGGGCTCTCTTTTACGTTGAAGTCACGGGAAAAGAAAACAGTGCCCCCAACTCCGGCTTTCAGGCCTTCATGTCGACGCACTATACCCGGGTCATTGAGACCGCCATTGAACAAATTACCGGTATTTCCTGCAATTTGATGTTCTACGGCGGAGAGTCGGAACATTTGACTCCAAACCAAGCACATGCACCATCTGTGGGCCTGACTCCCTTCTCCACGGTGAAACTGGATCCTCGCTACACCTTTGATACCTTTGTCGTCGGAAAAAACAATAATCTCGCGCATGCAGCCTCCCTTGCCGTTGCCGAAAATCCCGGAGGCATCTATAACCCTCTCTTTATCTACGGCGGCGTGGGACTCGGAAAAACCCATTTGATGCAGTCCATTGCACATTTTGTGCTT
>CAUVLB010000050.1:0-7285 GCA_963552595.1 uncultured Stomatobaculum sp.
CTCCTCGTCGGTCGAGAAAATCTCCTTATAGCTTCCTGTATAGGGAACCCCCAGATTAAAGCGCGGATAGCTCGTACCCGAGAAGTTCACCGCAATCAGAAGATCCTCGGAAGCCGCACGCCGAAGGAATACCACCACATTCTCCTCGTAGGAGTGGCAGTTTAAGAAGGTAAAGCCCTCGGTATCTCCGTCTCCCTCATAGAGCGCCGGATGCTCCAAATAAAACGCATTCAGCGCTTCGGAGCAGGCCGCGAGTTCCCGGTGCGAGGGGAAGTCAAGCAGCGAGAAGTCCAGTTCGCCGCCGAGCTGTAAGGGCTCCAACATGCCGAATTCCTGACCGGCAAAGAGGAGCTTCTTTCCCGGGTGCGCCGTCACAAAGCCGAAGAAGGCGCGGAGCAGCGCAATTCTCTCCTTAAAGGGCAGGTAACCGAGCCGTCCCATGAGGGTGGGCTGCTGCTCGGAGAGTGCTGTGTGCGAGAGCGGCAACACGTACTGCTCCGAGTACTGGTAGAGCTGTGCATAGGAGAGCTCGCCGTAGCGCTCGCTCTTTCCCGCCTCATCCGCGCCGAGGTAAGAGAGCATGCCGTCCGCAAAGCCCTGGTTACAGCGGAAATCAAAGCCGAGTCCGTCGTTCTTGACCGGCTCCGTGGTGCGCGGCCACTCGGCGCTGCCGTCCGCAATTAAGAGGAAGCCCGGCAGTTTTTTGTGCGCCATTAAGCTCAGACGGCGCAGGAAAGACGCACCGTCCAGGTTCTCGCCGCCGCCGTAGCAGTTCCGGTTCTCGTTTGCCCGGTACCAGAGCGCCGAGGCCATGTCAATCACGCGGACGCCGTCAATGTGAAATTCATTTGCGAGGTAGCAGAGATTCGAGAAGAGGAAGGACTGCACCTCCGCACGCCCGAAGCGGAACACCGCCGTGTCCCCGCCGCCGTTCTCTTCGTAGAGCGTGCTTCCGTCAAAGTAATCGAGTCCCGCCTCTTCCCGCGGGAAGCGGACACAACTCCAGTCCATGAGCACGCCGATTCCGGCATTGTGCAGTGCGTTGACAAGTTTACGGAAGCCCTGTGCCGCGCCGAGCTTGGTGCTGAGCGTGAAATACGCGCTCGTCAAATAGCCGAGAGACGCCTCCTCCCGGGTGGCAAGCAGCGGCATGAGCAGCACATGCGTGTAGTGCATCTTGCCGAGGTAAGCGGGCAAAGTCTCCGCGAGTTCCTCATAGGAAGCCCCCGCCGCAAAGCTCGCAAGATTCAGTTCATAGATGTTGATGGCTTGCTCACCGGGGCGCTTCCCGTAGCGCAGAGCGCGCTCCTCAAGGTAGGCCTCATCTTCCCAGGCAAAGGGCTCTTCCGCTGCCGCTACTACGGAAGCGCTGCCGCCGTCCGCCTCGACCGCACGCGCATAAGGATCCGCCCGAAGCAGGATTTCCCGCGCATGGGTCTTAATTTCATACTTATAGAGCGCGCCGGCTTCTACCCCCGGCAGGAAGATTGCAAAAATACCGCTGTCGCCCATGCGACGCAGCTCATGCACTCTGCCGTCCCAGTTATTGAAGTCACCGACCACGGAGACACGCATGGCATTCGGCGCAAAAACCGCAAAGCGAACGCCCGAAACCGCGCCCATCTTCTTCGCATGTGCGCCCAAAAAGCTCTGTGCCGCCGTACTCTCACCGGCCTTATATTTCCGAAGTTCACCCTCCGGGAGTTCCGGCAGGAAGCGGTAAGGATCCTCAATCTCAAGCTCGCTTCCGTCCTCTTCCGCGAGCGCAAAGCGATAGCGGGGCGCATCTTTTTCTCCGGGAATCAGACAGGCAAAAAAGCCGCTCTCATCGACCTGTTCCATAGGAATTTTGGTCTTTCCGTATACCAGTGCCGCACTCTCCCGCCCCGGAAAAAATGCCTGCACGAGAATTCCCTTTTCTGTCTTATGCGGTCCCAAGATGGCATGCGGGTCTCCGGACTCCGAGTAAACAATCTCCTCGACCGCTGCCCAGTCCATTACCTCGTAAAGCTCTCTTTCCATGCAGCTCCCTCCTGCTTGTCATTGATGTCCTTAGTTTATCACAGCAATGCCTGCTTTTTCCACTGCGCAGCATGCGGAAACGAATATTCCTTGCACTCTCCGCCTTCCATAGACTATACTGTTCCCTGTTATGGAAAAATGAAATCGGAGGTGAGTCAGATGGCAAGATTCAGACGAAAGAAACAAGAGCATACTGCGCTCCGCGAACTCTTAAGCTGGATTCAGATTATTGCGGTCGCGGCAGTCATTGCTTTTGTCCTCAACAACTTTTTGATTGCGAACTCCCGTGTTCCCACGGGTTCCATGGAAAACACGATTATGGCGGGCGACCGCGTCATCGGCTCCCGCCTCTCCTACCGCTTCGGCGAGCCGAAGCGCGGCGATGTGATTATCTTCCGCTGGCCGGACGATGAAAAGGTGCTCTTTGTGAAGCGCATTGTCGGCATGCCGGGCGACAAGGTCACCGTGCGCGACGGCCAAGTCTATCTGAACGATTCCGAGACCCCGCTCGAAGAAAGTTACATTAAGGAGCCCATGGTCGCGGAGTCCCCGAAGAGCTTCACGGTTCCGGAGGGTGCCTACTTCTGCATGGGCGATAACCGCAACGAGTCCATGGACGCGCGCTACTGGCAAAACCCCTATGTCTACAAAAATAAAATCATCGCGAAAGTTTTGTTCCGCTATTGGCCGGGGATTAAAGGCATACACTAAAGCACATGCAAACTGTGGCAACACCGTCCGGTGCCGTCACAGTTTTTGTTTTTGAAAGGAGTTACGATGTCGAATCAAAACGAAAAGAAGGCAAGCAAAAAAACGCGTCCCGAATGGCTGGAATGGCTGCAAATTTTAGTCGTCGCGGCCGTACTCGCCTTTGTCCTGAACAACTTTGTCATTGCCAATGCGCATGTTCCAACCGGCTCCATGATCACGACCATCATGCCGGGTGACCGTGTGATCGGCTCCCGCCTCTCCTATCGCTTCGCGGCGCCCGAACGCGGCGACATCATCATTTTCCACGCCCCCGATGAACCGGAGACCCTCTATGTGAAGCGCATCATCGGCATGCCGGGCGACAAGGTCACGATTCGGGACGGTCATGTCTATCTGAACGACTCCGAGGCGCCGCTCGAGGAGAGCTATATTCGAGAGCCCATGAAGCCCGCGGCGTTGCAGGAGTTTCAAGTGCCCGAAGGCGCGTACTTCTGCCTCGGCGACAACCGGAACGGCTCGGTGGACGCGCGCTACTGGAAAAATCACTATGTCTACCGGGATAAGATTGTCGCAAAGGTCCTGTTCCGCTACTGGCCCGGCATCAAAGCACTCAAGTAAACAGGGCGAAGAAGTCAAAAAGAGACACAGTCCCCGGGGATCGTGTCTCTTTTTCTTTCGGCGCTTTTTTCTTAGCGCCTGCTCGCTCGACGCCGGTCTTATGCACTTCGCCTTGCATTGCTCTAAAGTTCAGTGCTTTTTCATTCTGCTCTGTCTTTCACCGCTTCTCCTTCGACGCTATATCGTTTGGCTCCCTCTCTTTTTCTCTTCGCCTTTCGTACTTTGTCTCTCAGCCCTTCGGTGTGACCGCAAGCAGAACACTTTCCGAATCTCCTGTTTTGCAGCATCACTGCTTTCGACAACGCGCACCTACTATGCCGCCTTCCGTTTCATTATGTCAACTTTCTGCATTTTACTTCTGCTTAAGCCCTGCCGCGCTTTTGATAGTCCTCCCGGATGCGCACTCCCCAGTCGCGGTCAAGCGCCGATTTTTCCCGCAGCGTAAGTATGGCCTGTCCCACCGCTTCGTAGTTCAGCGCAATGCCCGCGCTGTCGCAGTTATAGCGAACCGCCCGATCCGCGTCTATGCCAAAGCGACTCGCCGCCGCTACCGCATCCATGTTTGCGCCGAGAAACAGAAACTCCCAGCCGTACGTTTCCTTCTGTCGCTCGATAAGCCGCCTTAGTTCCGCATAGCCGTAACGGCGGCTTGCATTTTCCTGCCCGTCCGTGGTAATCACAAAGAGGGTGTGATTAGGCCTCTCGTCCTCGCTTGCCCTCCGGTGCAACTCCCCGATGTGCCGAATTGCGCCGCCGATCGCATCCAGTAAGGCAGTGCTGCCGCCGACACGATAGTCCCGGGCACTGAGGGGCGTCACCCGCTTGATATCTTCGCGGTCGTGTAGCAGCTCCGTCTCATTGCTGAATAAGAGAGTCGAGAGGAGTGCCTTGCCCTCTGCCTTTTTCTGCCGCTCCAGCATGGCATTGAAGCCCCCTATGGTATCCGCTTCCAAGCCTCCCATGGAGCCGCTCCGATCCAGAATAAATACGATTTCGGTCAAGTTTTTCTTCATTGCGCTTCCCTCCCGCCGTTTTGATCTGACTTGTCTCACTGACAAAGAGAGCATAGCGCCATTTCGCGCGGGAAGGGTCGCCTCACAGGCGACATTTCGTTCGGCGTTCTTACGCCCCGATCGGATTCTCATCAAAGGCAAAGAGAGCCTCGTTGATTTCAAAAACATTGTACTTGCCCCGCGTGACAAAGTACGCAACGATTAAGTCAAACTTGCTCGCGGGCGAGAGGGCAAAGCCCGCCTTTTCGAGGAGTTCTTCCAGTTCCGAAAGCGGCAGTTCCAGTGCGAGCGCAAAGGCAATGGCCGTGGTCTTCGACGGCTGATAGTGTTTATCGGAACGTATCTTCGAGAAGAGCTTCCGGTCTATGTTCGCCTTCTTATAGCACTGCGCATCCGTCATACCGGCCTCGTCGATTTTCCGGAGCAGCATTTCCGAAAAACTCTCTCCGATTCGCCGTAAAGTCTCTTCCAGCGAGACGTCGGCGACAGCCTTTGTCTCACAGAGCAGCGTTTCCGAGCACTTAGCCTCATACAGCCGCTCCCGTCTTAAGCGCCGCGCAGCGCTGTCCGCATGTGTATCCACATAGTGCTCGTCGATATAGACTTGAATCTCCGAGAAGCGCTCCGCACCGATTTCATAGGACTCCCGGTCAAAGATGACCAGATAGACTGTCATCTCCGCGGTCTCGAGGAAAGCGCTAATCTGCTCGACCGCGATGCGAAGTGCCTCCGCCTTCGGGTAGCCGTAAATCCCGGAAGAAATCAGCGGGAAGGCCACAGTTTCGCACTGATATTCCGCCGCTAATTTTAAGGATTCCCGGTAGCAGGAACGCAATTTTTCCTCTTCCCCCTGCGTTCCGCCCTGCCAGCGGGGACCGACCGCGTGGATCACATACTTGCAGGGAAGGCGGTAGCCTTCGGTAATCTTTGCCTGCCCCGTCTCGCAGCCGTGCAGCTTTTTACAAGCCTGAAGGAGCTCCTGCCCCGCCGCGCGGTGGATGCAGCCGTCCACCCCGCCCCCGCCGAGGAGGGAACTGTTTGCGGCATTCACAATGGCATCCACCCGCATCTTCGTGATATCGTTTCTGACCAAATGTAGGGGCATAAGTCACCTCCGATTTACGCTTCTTTTCTGACAGCATGCCTGCTTTTTGCGAGATTTGCAAGTACCGCTTCCGCGACCTTTTCGGCGACTTGGCGCGATTTCGTTCGGCGACTTGGCGGAATTTCGTTTAGCGTTTTGGTGAAAAGAGGGAGGTGCCGTCTCGGCACCTCCCTCTTACATTTCCCTCAGTTGCGACCGACCGCCCTCTTGAGTTTCAGAAGCGTGCTCACGCTGTTTCGAAGGAGCAAATCCGCGAGCACCAGATTGACCATGGACTCGACCACGACCGCAGCCCGCGGCATGATGGTCGGATCGTGCCGCCCCTGAATCTCGATTGTGACCGGCTCGCCGTTTTTATTTACGGTCTCCTGCGGGGAGCCGATGGAGGGCGTTGCCTTCACGGCCGCCCGAAGCAGGATATCGCTGCCGTCCGAAATGCCGCCGAGCATACCGCCCGCGTGGTTACTCTTTTTTTCGATGCCGTTCTTGCCCGGGCAAAAGGCATCGTTGTCTTCGCTGCCGCGTTTGGTGCTCACAGCGAAGCCGTCGCCGAACTCGACGCCCTTCACCGCGCCTATGCTCATGACCGCCTTCGCGAGCTCTGCATCGAGCTTATCAAAGACAGGCTCGCCGAGCCCCGGGAACATCCCGGTAACGCGGCAACTCACCGTGCCGCCGAGCGAATCTCTGTCTTGCATCACTTCTTTTAAGTAAGCCGCGGCTCGCGCCGCGGCTTCCGGATCCGGCATGCCGAGCGGATTTTCCGCACAGGACATAGGCTCAAAGCGCTCTGCCTCGATTTCACCGACCGCACTCACATAGGCAAAGGCGCGTATGCCGAATTCCGCGAGTAGCTTCGCTGCGATTGCGCCGCCGATCACTCGGCCTATGGTCTCTCGCCCCGAGCTCCTGCCGCCGCCTCTCGGGTCTCGAAAGCCGAATTTTCGATCAAAGCCGAAGTCCGCGTGCCCCGGGCGGTAGCAGTCCCAAATGGCCTGATAGTCCGCCGAGTGCTGGTCCTGATTGCGCACCAGAACCGCAATCGGTGTGCCGAGGGTCTTCCCCTCAAAGACACCGGAGAGAATTTCGCAGGCATCCGCCTCCTTCCGCGGCGTCGTAAACGCGGACTGCCCCGGCTTTCTGCGATTTAAATAAGCCTGAATCTCCTCCGCCGTGAGCGAAAGCCCCGCCGGACAACCGTCAATCACCGCGCCGAGCGCCGTGCCGTGCGACTCTCCGAAGGTACTCACGCGAAACAGCGTTCCGAATATACTTCCCGCCATTTAACAATCCTCTCCGACCGCCACAATGATACAGCAGTTCGGCTGACTCACCGGAATCTCATTCGTGCTCATAATGAGCAGCTTCTTCTCATAGTCCACCTTAAAGAAGGAGAGAGAACCGCTCTCGTGGTTCACGCTCACAATGTGCTTCCCGTCCGGGAAGACCGCAATGTCCTTTGGGTACTCACCGCTGATCGGGAGATTAAACTCCGCTGTCAGTAGTCCGCTCTCCGCATCGCGCGCAAAGAGGGTCACGCTGTTATCGCCCGCATTGCCCACAAAGACATAGCGGTCGTCCCTCGTAAAGGTCATGCAAGTCGCCGCGTTCAGGGAACCGGGCGTCTCGTTTCCCGTCGCACAGACAGTCTGAATCTTCGTGAACTCCGGCATCCCTCTGTCCTCGGAGACCGTGTAGCTGTATACATCAATCGCATTCGTCATATCAACGAGCAGATAGAGGAAGCGATTGTCCTTCGAGAAGGTAAAGAAGTAGGGCGAGTAGCCGCGCGCCGTCCGGATCGCATCCACAAGCC
>CAUVLB010000051.1:0-7275 GCA_963552595.1 uncultured Stomatobaculum sp.
CTTTGGGCAGAGTGTGCAGCGTGTCATGGGGGTCCGTGACCGCGTGCGCGGTATTTACGGCGTGGTTGCGGATCTCATTTCGGTCGAGAAGCGCTACGAACAGGCAATCGAGACAGCGCTCGGCGCGCGCATGCAAAATATCGTCGTTGACAACGAGGAGACGGCGAAACAGCTCATTGAATTCCTGAAGAAGAATCGCTACGGCCGCGCGACTTTTCTGCCTAGGAGCGCACAGCACCCGCGCCCCTTTGACGCCGGGCCGGTTTTAAAGGAGCCCGGTGTCCTCGGCATAGCTTCCGATCTTGTAAAGACGGATGAGCAGTACGCCGTTGTGCTCCGGAACCTGATCGGAAGAGATATCGTGGTCGATACCATTGACCACGCGATTGCCATTTCCAAAAAGTACCGCCAGAGTTACCGGCTGGTAACCCTTGAGGGAGATCAGCTGAACCCGGGCGGTTCCATGACGGGCGGCGCCTTTCGAAACAGTTCGAATCTCCTGAGCCGTCGCCGTGAGATGGACGAGCTTAAGCTCGCACAGGAAAAGCTCCTCAGCCGAAACGAGAGTGAGGAACAGGAGTTAAAAGAACTTCGAGACAGCCTTCGCACGCTCAACGAACGCTTTCGGGCGCTCGGGGAGGAGGAACATGCCCTCTCTATTTCCCTCAACACGGCGGAGCTCTCGAAGAAGGGCCTTAGCGAAAAGAAGAACGAACTTGAGCTGCAGCTAAAGGAGCTCGGAAGCGAGCGCCGGGAGATTACGACGAGCCTTGAGTCTCTGCAGATGAATCGCGGCGGCTTACAGGGAGATTTGGACAGCATCGATTTAAGACAGCGTGAAGAAGAGGCAGAAATTCAAAGGCTTCAGGCAGCGCTGGAGGAGAAGCGACGCGCGCACACGGCTCTGCTCGAGCAACAGTCAAAGACAGCGATCGAGGCGAGCCTTGCTGCGGAGCAGCAGCGACATCTTCGCGAAAATCTGCGCCGCGTCGAAGAAGAAATTGCGCGCATTTCGGCGGAGTCTAAGGCTCTTTTCGAAGAGCGTGAGGCTTCCGAGCAAGCGCTTAAAACGCGGCAGCAGAGCATAGTCGAGGCGCGGGAAGCACTGCGGGCGCTTGAAGCGGATCAGGAGAAACTGGAAGAAGAACTCGCAGCGCTCGAGACCGAGAAGAGCCGTCACAACGGCGAACAGAAGCAGCGCTTTGAAAAACGAGATGAAATTACGGCGCGAAGAACCGAACTCGAAAAGGATTTGTTCCGCGTGAACGCACAGCGGGACAAGGAGACAGAGCAGCGAGAGTCACAGTGCGCGTACATACTCGGCGAGTACAATCTCACCGAGGAGGGTGCGAGACAGTACCGAGACTCCTCGCTCAGCGACATACCGGAGGCAAAGCGCAGCATACGCGAGAAGAAAGAGGCGATGCGCGCCCTCGGCAATGTCAATGTCAACGCGATTGAGGATTACAAGGAGGTTTCGGAGCGTCACAGCTTCCTGAGCACGCAGTGCGAGGACTTAAGGCGGGCAGAAGATGCCTTAAAACAGGTCATAGAAGAGTTGGATCTCGGCATGCGGAAGCGCTTCGCGGAGGGCTTTCAGAGCATACAGAAGGCCTTTAACCAGGTGTTTCGCGAGCTGTTCGGCGGCGGTAAGGGTGAGCTTCGCCTCGAAGAGGGCGTCGATCTTTTGGAAGCCGGCATTGCGATTATCGCAGAGCCCCCGGGCAAGAAGCTTCAGAACATGATGCAGCTCTCCGGCGGTGAGAAGGCGCTCACGGCAATTGCACTGCTCTTTGCAATTCAAAACCTTAAGCCCTCGCCCTTTGCGCTGCTCGACGAGATCGAGGCGGCGCTCGATGACTCCAACGTGGATCGCTTTGCACAGTACCTAAAAAAGCTTGCAAAGAACACGCAGTTCATTGTCATCACCCACCGACGCGGCACCATGGTCGCGGCGGATCGGCTCTACGGCATCACGATGCAGGAGAAGGGTGTATCCGCCCTCGTCTCCGTGAGTCTCATTGAGGATCAGCTAGATAAGTAGGAGGAGCAATGGCAGAGGAAAAGAAAGGGTTTTTCAGCCGTCTGGTTGCGGGACTTGAAAAAACCAGAAAGGCCGTGGTCTACGGACTTGACGACCTCTTCAACGGACCCGGCGAGGTGGATGACGATTTCTTCGACGAGCTCGAGGAAATTTTAATCACCGGCGATGTGGGCGTGCGCGCAACCGAGGAGATTTTAGAGGAACTGCGCGAAGCGGCCGAAGCGCAGCATGTGCGGGCACGCAGCGCCTGCCGCGATCTTCTGATTGACAGCATCAAGTCCAGAATGGATCTCGGAGAGAATGCCTATGACTTTGAGAAGCAGCCTTCGGTTTTGCTTTTGATCGGCGTGAACGGCGTGGGCAAAACGACGACCGCCGGTAAGATGGCGGCGCAGGCAAAGGCAGACGGAAAGCGCGTTTTGCTCGCCGGAGCCGATACCTTTCGTGCGGCTGCCATTGAGCAACTGGAGGCTTGGTCTCAGAGAGCGGGCGTAGAAATGGTCAAGTCCTCGGCGGGTGCCGACCCGGCTGCGGTGGTCTTTGATGCCTGCCAGGCTGCGCGCGCGCGCCGCACGGACCTTTTGATTTGCGACACGGCGGGCAGACTGCACAACAAAAAGAATCTCATGGAAGAGCTCAGAAAGATAGACCGCGTGGTACAGAGAGAGCTCCCGGACTATCGCCGGGAAACCCTTCTTGTGCTGGATGGCACAACGGGGCAGAATGCGCTTGAACAGGCAAAGGAGTTCGGAGATATCTGTGAGATTTCAGGCGTTGCGCTGACCAAGCTCGACGGCTCGGCCAAGGGCGGCGTTGCGATTGCGATTCAGGCGGAGTTAAAGTTGCCGGTCAAGTACATCGGTGTCGGAGAGAAAATCGACGATCTCAGAAAGTTTGATGCGGCGCAGTATGTAGAAGCTCTGTTTGCGCGGGACACGGACAGCGAGAGTGAAGAGGAGGCAGAGTCATCATGGAACCAATGACATTGGAGGCATTTGAAGAGGCGAGCGAGTGCGTGCGCGAAGTGACCAAGGAGACCAAACTGATCTACTCGGATTTCTTCTCGCGTCAGAGCGGCAATAAGGTCTACTTAAAGCCCGAAAACATGCAGCAGACCGGTGCGTACAAGGTGCGCGGCGCCTACTATAAAATTGCTACCATGGACGAGGCGGCGCGGAAAAAGGGGCTCATTACGGCTTCCGCGGGAAACCACGCGCAGGGGGTGGCCTTTGCGGCAAAACTCGCCGGCATCAAGGCGACTGTCTGCATGCCGAAGGTGACACCGCTCATGAAGATTAACCGCACCAAGGCGCTCGGTGCGGAAGTCGTGCTGACCGGTGACGTGTTCGATGATGCGCTTCAGCGTGCCTACGAGATTGCGGCGGAGACCGGCGCTACCCTCGTGCATCCCTTTGATGACCTGACGGTTGCAACCGGCCAGGGCAGTATCGCAATGGAGATTGTGAAGGAACTCCCGACGGTCGATTACATTCTGGTGCCGATTGGCGGCGGCGGCCTTGCGAGCGGTGTTTCCACGCTCGCAAAGCTTCTAAATCCGAACATTCATGTCATCGGTGTGGAGCCTGAGAATGCGGCCTGCTTAAAGGCTTCCTTTGCGGCGGGAGAGGTTGTGACTTTGCCGAGTGCAAACACCATTGCGGACGGCACGGCGGTGAAGCGTCCCGGCGAGAAGCTCTTCCCGTATCTCCAGAAGAATCTGGACAGTATTATCACGATTCATGACAATGAGCTCATTGTATCCTTCCTCGACATTGTCGAGAATCACAAGATGATTGTCGAGAACTCGGGTCTTTTGACCGTCGCTGCGCTAAAGCACCTCGACATCAAAAACAAGAAGATTGTGAGCATACTCTCGGGCGGCAATATGGATGTGATTACCATGGCTTCGCTGATTCAGCACGGCCTCATCCAGAGAGACCGCATCTTCACGGTCTCGGTTCTGCTCCCCGATCGCCCGGGTCAGCTGGCGCGGGTCGCCGAGGTCATTGCCGAGGAGAGCGGGAATGTCATCAAGCTCGAGCACAATCAGTTTGTCAGCATCAACCGCAATGCGGCGGTGGAACTCCGCATCACGATGGAGGCCTTCGGAACCGAACACAAAGAAAAAATATGTGAGCGCTTGAAGCAGGAGGGCTACCGTCCGAAACTCGTGCGTTCGAAGGGGACCTACAGTGAATGAATCTGCAAGAACCAATGCGATTTACTTCGTAAAATGGTCGATTTATGCGATTGTAACCGGACTCACGATAGGTCTGGTCGGCATGCTGTTTCGGAAGGGCGTTGACTTCGGCATTGCAAACTGGAAGCAACACCCGCAGTTCATCCTCTTGTCGCCTCTCTCGGCGCTGCTCATCGTGGCGATTCAGAAGGTCTTGCATGAGGAGAAGAACGGAGGAACCAATACGGTGATTGATTCCGTCACCGAGGGAAAGCACATCACGGTACAGACCGCACCGCTCATTTTCTTTTCGACCGTGCTCTCGCATCTGGTCGGCGCTTCGGTAGGGCGCGAGGGCGCGGCGCTCATGATGGGCGGCAGTCTCGGCGAGGCGCTTTCCGGGCTCTTTCACATGGATGATAAGGACAAGCGCATTGCGATTATGTGCGGCATGTCTGCCTGCTTCTCGGCCATATTCGGCACGCCGCTCGCTGCGGCCGTGTTCCCGATGGAGATGATTTCAGTCGGCGTCATGTACTATGCGGCACTGATTCCCTGCCTCTTTGCCTCTTTCATCGCCGTCCATGTTTCGCTGCACTTCGGTGTGGAGGGGGAGGTGTTCCCGATCACCGAGGTGCCGGCCTTTCACTTACAGGGAGCTGTTACGGTCATCCTCTTTGCGATTCTCTGTGCGATTCTCGCCATGGGATTCAGCATCATTCTGTACCGCGGGCATCACTTTACCGCGGAGCGCATTCCGAATCCCTGGATACGGGCGCTGATCAGCGCATTTCTGCTGATTGCTCTGACTGCGTTAAACCAAAAGTTCTTCACCAAGGCACTCGATTTTAACGGCGGAGGCTTTGGCCTGATTGAGAAGGCCTTCCGCGGCGAGGCGGCCTGGTACAGCTTTCTTTTTAAAATTCTCTTTACCTGTGTTTGTATCTTCGGTAGCTTTAAGGGAGGTGAGATCGTGCCGACTCTCACCATAGGTGCCTGCTTCGGTGCGACCTTTGCGAACCTCTTCAAGCTGCCGGTACCGCTCTACGCAGGCATAGGTATTGCGGCTTTCTTTGTCGGTATGACCAACAGCCCCTTCAGCTCCCTGCTGCTCTGCTTTGAGCTTTTCGGCTTCGAGGCCATGCCCTACTTTGCCTTTGCAATCGCGGTGAGCTTTACGCTTTCGGGCTACTACGGTCTCTATACGAGTCAGAAGTTCCCGTATTCCAAGACAGAAGCGCTCTTTATCAACCGCAAGGGGCCCAGGCAACTCTGGGAGTTGCCTTCCGAGGCGGCGGAAGAAAAAAATTAAAAATAACCGGGAGTGTCAAGGTAAAATACTTGACAGCGCTCCCGGTTCTTTTTATACTTGAACGCATGGGTAATGAAAGTCCGGAGAAGTTCGCAGACCGAGACCTTCTCTTTGATTTCTATGCGGAGCTCTTGACGGAGCACCAGCGACATATTTTTGAAGCGGTCGCTTTTCTCGACTGTTCTCTCAGCGAAGTCGCGCGAGAGGCGGGCATCAGCCGCCAGGGCGTCTCGGACCTCGTGCGGCGCACCGAAGAACAACTCTACGCCTATGAGAGAAAACTTCATATGGCCGAGAAATTTCGAGCGGAACAGCGAATTGCACGGGAGCTCCTCCGTCTCAGCGAAGCGGAGAGCGGTGAGGAGATACGCCCGGCGCTTACGAAACTTGCAAACGAGCTCTTGCAGCTCACAGCGCGCTAGGCGGAGGGATGAAATGGCGTTTGAAAGTCTGACAGAAAAATTACAGCGCGTCTTTCGCGACCTGCGCGGCAAGGGAAAACTCAGTGAAGAGGACACCAAGGCAGCGCTCAAAGAAGTTCGCATGGCGCTCCTTGAGGCCGATGTCAACTTTAAGGTCGTCAAGCAGTTCGTTAAGAGCATTGAGGAGAGAGCGGTCGGGACGGAAGTGCTTGAGTCCCTGACACCCGGCCAGCAGGTCGTGAAAATTGTCAACGAAGAGCTCATTAAGCTCATGGGCTCCGAGACCACGGAGATTAAGCTCTCGCAGGATAGGGATTTAACCGTCATCCTGATGGCGGGTCTCCAGGGTGCCGGTAAAACGACGACTGCTGCCAAGCTCGCCGGCAAATTAAAGGCGAAGGGACACAGACCGCTGCTCGCGGCCTGCGACGTATACCGACCGGCGGCAATCGAACAGCTGCGCGTGAACGGCGAGAAGGTGGGCATCCCGGTCTTTTCGATGGGAAGCGGTGCGGACCCCGTTAACATTGCCCGCGCGGCCTTTGAGAAGGCGCGTCAGGATCACAACGACATTCTGATTGTCGATACCGCGGGTCGCCTGCAGATCGACGAGCAGATGATGGAGGAACTGCTTCGTATCAAGGAGGAGCTCCGCGCCGATTGGACCCTGCTCACGGTGGATGCGATGACAGGTCAGGAGGCCGTCAATGTCGCAAAGACCTTCGAGGATAAAATCGGAGTCGACGGCGTCATCGTGACCAAGCTCGACGGCGATACGCGCGGCGGTGCGGCACTCTCGATTAAGGCGGTCACCGGCAAGCCCATACTCTACGTCGGTATGGGTGAGAAGCTCGCGGACCTCGAGCAGTTCTATCCGGATCGCATGGCATCGCGCATACTCGGCATGGGAGATATCCTCTCGCTGATCGAGAAGGCACAGGCCGAGGTCGATGAAGAAGAAGCGCGCCGCATGAGCGAAAAGCTCAAAAAAGCGGAGTTTGATTTCAACGACTTCCTGGACCAGATGAAGCAGGTCAAAAAGCTCGGCGGTATCGCAGGTATCATGGCCATGATGCCGACTGCGGGTGCCGGTATGCCGGAAATCGACGAGAGCCACATGGGACGGGTCGAGGCGATGATACTCTCCATGTCCAAAGAGGAGAGGGCAAACCCCTCGCTTTTGAATCCCTCGCGCAAGAACCGCATTGCGAAGGGCGCGGGCGTGGACATCGCCGAAGTGAACCGCATGGTCAAGCAGTTTGAGCAGATGCGGAAGATGATGAAACAGCTTCCGGGTATGATGAAGAGCAAAAACCGC
>CAUVLB010000052.1:0-7232 GCA_963552595.1 uncultured Stomatobaculum sp.
ATAGAACTCGATCTCGTACACACCTCTGCCGTCATCGTCGTCGAGCTTCGCCTTGGAGAAGGATACCGAGGATGCCGAGACACCCGCGTGTCCCAGCGCAATCGACTTTGCGCGGTCCACGCCGATGAAGCCCCGAGCCGCCTCGGTTGCCGCTGCCGTCGGAGCCGCAGTCGGCGCTGCGGTCGCTGCGGGCTTGGTCTCCCGCACCGCTTGCTCGTTCACTTCCACGCTCTTGTCCATGATGGCACCCGTTTGCGCATTGATCTCGTAGTCATACTCATGGGTTGCGGTATAGAAATCCAGGTCGTAGTTCGGCACGCTGTCATCGAAATCCTGCTTTGCCTCCGTAAAGGTAACCGAAGCCGCGGAGAGTCCCGCATCGCCAAGCGCAATCGCCTTTGCTCTTTCCAAGCCGATATAGTTATTGTTGCTGCGGTTCTCTGCCGTCGGCGCGACGGTCGCGTTTGCTGCCGCGGTCTCGGCCTCGCTCGGCTGTGCTGCTGCCTCGGTCGTGGGAACCGCGGTGCTCTCCGAGCTCTTGCTGTAGACTGCACCGGTTGTCGCATTGATATCGTACTCGTACTTCACATTGCCCTTCACGAAGTCGACTTCATAGACGGCAACGCCGTTCTCCGTATCCAGCTTCTCGGCGCTTATGGTAACTTCCGCCTCCGTGAGTCCCACGTCCTCCAGGGCAATCTTTCTCGCATCCTTCTGCGTGATTGCTGCGGTGATGCCGGTCTTGCTTCCGCCTGCGCCAATCAGCTCAATTTTCTTCTTGACCACACTTCCGTCCGAAGCCTGAATCCAATAGCCGTACTCCGTTCCGTTCGCGGTGAATTCCACATCGTAAATAAAGTGGCCCTGCTCAAAATCAAACTCGGTGCGCACATTTTCTGCCGCGACCGGATCGACGCCTGCATCCGCAAAGGCAAACATCTTCGCCTTATCCTCGCCGATCGAGGTACTTTCCGCAACCGCGCTGACCGCAAAGGCGGTTCCGGTACCGACCGCAGTCAGAATGGCAAGTGCACAGAGCACGGTGACAGCTGTCTTCTTGGGGGTCGAAAATAAGTTCTTAATCATGGTTTCCGCTCCTTTCGTTTCGCTGCTTTCTTTTGCTTTTGTGTCTTCATTCTATTCGCGGAAGATTAAGCCTTGATTAGTGTTTTAAATTTTTGAAAAAACAAGTGAAAAGGTGCTTCCCTCTCCCAAACGACTCTCGACCGAGATACTGCCACGATGAAACTCCGCAATTTCTTTTGTGAGAGAAAGCCCGAGGCCGGTTCCGTTCTTCGTTCTGGAGCGCTCCGCGCGGTAAAAGCGGTCAAATACCTTGGCAATATCTTCCGCCGCAATGCCGATGCCGTTATCTTTCACTTCTAATACAATCTGCTCTCCCGTTTCGTAGAGGGAAACCCAAATCCGACCGTTTTCGTTTCCGTAGCGGTAGGCGTTTAAGATTAGATTGGAAATGGCACGTTCCAGCAGATTTCGGTTGGCGCACATACGAATGCCGTCCGCAATCTCACTCGAAAGGACAATGCCCTTCTCGCGAATTAACGCGAGGTCCTCACAAATCGAGCGGAGCAGCGCCGACAGGTCCAAATTCTCCTTCGGGTAGTTTTCCGGTCGCATTTCGAGGCGCGCCAAATCCAGCATCTGATTGATCAGCGAGGTCATTTTTCTGCCCTGGGCGTGAATGTTCCGAATGCTGCCCGCATACTCCTCCGCATCGACATCGTTCTCCAAAGAGTACTCGCACTGTGCCATGATGACCGCCATCGGCGTTCTGAGCTCGTGGGAGACATCCGAGGTGAAGCGTTTTTCTTTTTCAAAGGAATCCTCAAGTCTCGCAAACATCAGGTTAAAGCTATCCGCCAGTTGATGCAGCTCGTCTTTTCCCGGTTTCAGCTCGATTCGTTTTTTCAGATCGTTTCCCTGGGTGATGGCGGAAACCGTGTCCGATATCTTTTGTATCGGACTGAGCGCCCGCTTTGCAATCACGCTTCCCCCGAGTATGGCCAGAAGGCCGATCAGCGGCAGTACGGTGAGGGAAAGCCGCGTGATATTCGTGAGCTCTTCCTTGCCCTGGGTCTCCGCAACCACGCCCCGCAGCCAGAGCCCTTGAAGCCCCGCGGCGCTGAGTTCCCGGTCATAGATGTAATAACGGATTCCTTTCACCTTCACGGTATGTAAGGTCATATTTTTTAACGCGACTTCGGAACTCTGTTTTGCAACCGGATTTTCCCCGTAGAGCATAAAGAGCTTGCTGTCGTAGAGCGCGGTGTAGACCTCATTCACGGATTCCAAGAAGTCATCGTCCACCTCCAAGAAGCCTTCCCCGTACCGAATGAAATGGTCCACATCATTCGTCGCCGCAATTTCATCCATGCTGTTGTAGTACTCAATCTCATCTACATTGTTTTCCACGGTCTCAATCAGATTGTCTTTGATGGTCTTCTGGAGCACCTTGTTACTCACGGTGAGGATGCAGACATAGGTCAGCGAAACCACGGCGATCAGTGCCGCCGCAAACCAGAGGGTAATGCGCGCCCGGATTGACAGGCGGTTCATACGGGTCTGTCCTCTGCGAGTACATAGCCCCTGCCCCGCACCGTGTGAATCAGTTTTTTGTCGGAGCCGTCATCAATCTTGCGACGCAAATAGCTGATGTACACATCGACCACGTTCGTGCCGCCCTCGTAGTCAAAGTTCCAGATATGGTTTTCGATTTTCTCACGGCTTAAAACCAGCCCGCTGTTTCGCATAAGGTACTCGAGCAGGGCGTATTCCTTTCCGGAGAGGCTGATGTCCTTGCCCCCACGCTTTACCGTCTGCCGGCTGCAATCCAGCGTGAGATCCGAAACCGCAATCACATTCTCCGCCATGCCGAAAGGCACGCGTGTGATGGCGCGAAGCCTGGCACTCAACTCCTCAAAGGCAAAGGGTTTTACCAGATAATCGTTTGCGCCGCTATCGAGGCCTTTTACCCGGTCGGACACGGCATCCTTCGCGGTGAGAAAGAGAACCGGCGTCGTCTTTCCCGCCTCCCGAAGCGAGCGGAGCACCGCATAGCCGTCCGCCTTCGGCATCATAATATCCAGAATGACCGCATCGTAGTCCGTATAGGAAAGAACGGAAATCGCCTCCTCGCCGTCGAAGCAAGAGTCCACACTGTACCCGTCCGACGTGAGCTTCTTCGCGATGATTTCGTTTAGGCTGCGTTCATCTTCCGCAATCAGGATTCTCACAGCTTCTGCCTCCTTTGTCTTAATCCTATCGATTATACTTTAGAAATATTAGTATCGCATTAAAGCAGAGAAATGAGAAGGCGCATTCTTTCACACGAAAAAAAAGCAAGCCCCGGAACGGGCTTGCTTTTTTTTATTGCTCTCGTGAATTCGCTTTTCCTTCACGGATTCCTTTTTCTCCGAACCGCTCTTCTCCCCGGTATCATGCCTCTTTCAAGCACGTAGCGACCGGCGGTTTGTAACGCTTCTTGACTCCATATCTCAGCTCTCTTTCTCCGCGACATAGAGCGGCGGCTCTGTCCGCACGCCGTCCGCGAATCCCGCACGCCGCAGCGTCACAAAATCCATGTAGCAGACGCGATGCAAAAGATGGCGGCAGGCATTGTAAATCTCCTGAAAATACGCGCGGCAATTCTCCTCCGGCACATCCAGAATGATGAGATAGGACTGGGTTCCGTCCTCATCGCTCTTTAGGAGCAAGTCCAGCATGGCAATTTCCCGCCGCGATTTTGCATAGGCAAGCAGCGCGCTCTTTAAAGCCGTCACCTCTTCGTTTTCCGCGGGGTAGCCGAGCATCATCTTGCTATCCCGCTCGACGGTTTTGCTCTGCATCTTGGCCTCCCCGAACTCACTCTGATACCCCGGAGAATTTTGAATGCTGCGGATGATGTCGGGCGAGACGTAGAATAGTTGCGGCCCGTAGGGGTTTATGACAAAGCCCTCGTTTTCCCGGAGCATCCCGACGAGTTGCGGAAAGTGGAGAATCATGGTCTCCCGCTTCCACCCGTTTGCTCCCTGCTCTTCCATCTGTCGTAGTGCGTCCCAATCCGTATACACCGGCAGGGCTTCCTCACCCTCATCCAGGGTGACGCGGGCAATGCCGAACTGCATGCCCTTTTTCAAGGTCACCGTGCCGCTCCCCTCTGGCAGGCTGCCGTCCGTTCGCACCGCGAGAAGATAGTGACTCCGCACCAGCTCACGGAGAAAGAGATTTAGAAAATCTCCTTCCTGCTGAAAGCGAAAAACGACCCGCGTGAGCCCAAGGAGATAGGGGTTTTCAATCGGCCGGTTCACATCGACCTCAATCTGATAGGGAATATTCGTAATCAGGGCATAGGTCCAATCAAGGGATAAGCCCTCTTTTCCCGAAAAGAAGAGCTTTGTGTTTGCACCGCTCCCCTCTATCTCCTCTAAGACAGGGTGAGAGATGTTGCCGTCGCGGTGTAAAACCGTGACCCGCTCACCGACCTCGGCCTCGCCGAAGAGCTCTCCCTCGGCATAAAAGCGCTCCCCGGCATCAGGCACAACTCGCTCCGCCATCAACGTAAAGCGCAAAGGCGCTTTTTTCGGTGCATTTTCCGGCTGCGATTCCGGCTGTTGCGCTTCCGATCCATCCGGCTCCTTTTTGCCGCCAAAGAAATTCTTCAGTGAATCAAACATTTCGTGCTTCCTCCCCGCTTCCGTATATTCTGACGGTCAGTAACAGGTTCTCCGCCAGCTGTACCGCCTCATCACAATCTTCCCTTTTCAGCAGAAACAAACCATGCGTCTCACTGAACATGTCGAGCTCCGCGAGGCAGTCATCGTTCCACTGTGCACTCAGTTCCCGGCACCAGCCTTCTATATCACCGGGCGCCTCGTGCAGACCGTCTTCCCGGATTGCAAGCTTCCGCGCCTTGCAGAGTTCCCCGACCAACGCGAGGAAACTCTCCTTGTCGCACTTCCACTCAAGTTCAACCGCTTTTCTTTGCTCCAACATCTCCTCGTAAAGCGCATTCCGCGCTTCTTCCGCCGCTTCGATGCTGTCAGGCCTCTGCTTTTTTAAAAAGCGCTTTGTTCGCTCGCTGTCACCGAGCAAAAGCAGAGCGAGTTTTCGAAAGTCCGCCTGAATCGCCTTACCGTCTACACGCTGTACCTCGATAAATCTGCTTCCTTCCGGTAGCTTTAAGCGGCTCACAAAGTTCCGCAAAATCCGCACTGCCTCCGGATAGCCGAGTGCCGGAATCATATAGGATTTGCCATCCACATCCAGATATAAGTCGACACCGTCCTCTTTCTTGTTGACAGTCACCTTCATCCGCGTGCAACCCTGAATTGCCTGCGGCGGGGTCAGTTCCATGTACGGAATATATCCGTCCTGCATTGCTTTTAGCGTGTTATCGATTCCGATTATATTAAAACCGTTCCGGTTATAGTTCGGCTCCTTCATATGCCAGTCTTCGTAATTTTGAAAGAGAACCCGCTGCATCCAGCTGTTAAAACTCCTGGCCCTCATCTTTTCACGCTCCTTATGAACGTATCACATGCGGTATTTCTTCTGCCCGCAGCACTTCTTTTCGGCGGCGGAATTCCTCGTAGCGAAGGCCGCCCCCGTCCAGTTCCATCTCCCCCACCTGATTGTCGTAGGGATCGGCGCGGAATTCCGGCTCCGGGAAGCCCGTCTCTCCAAGTATACGCGCATTTGCCGCCATGCGCCACGGGTCTACGTTTCCGAAGTAGAAGCGGTGCAAGAGCTCGTCTCCGCGCTTCCAAGCGGAACCCCCGTAGGATAAATCCGCGGCCCGCCAACCGAAAGAAGGCGTGAAAAAGCGCACCCAGTCGTGGGCGCCGATAAACTTAGGCTCTGTCTTTAACCCGCTCTCCCAGCGCGCCGGGATTCCGACCGCTTCACAGAGCGAGAGGAACAAAAGAGCCTGAATGCCGCAGTCGCCAACGCGGTCCATCGCGCAGCGCTCCGCCATCCTGTCCAGGCAAAAATAAGAGGGCATGAAGCTGTAGCGCACCTTCTTTGTGATAAAGTCATAGAAGCACTTTGCCTTGACAAGGGGCTCCGTCGCCCCCGCGGTTAGCTCATCCGCAAGGCTACGGAGGTAAGCGCTCGGCGGAAACAAGGCGCTGTTCCCGCCGCCCGTCTCCGCTAGGTCTTTGTATTCCGTTTTGTTTTCACGCACCTGTTCCAACCCGTATTTTGCTTCATCTTCCGAATGCCTTGCCTCTCTACCCTTAGCTTGCATTCGCTCCGCAAGCCCGTAGATATCGCGGTAGCGCTCGGTATGCAGGAAACGGTAGCGAAGCATGAAAGGATGGTTTTTACGTACCCTTTCCTCCCAGAAGGCAACGCGTTGCGCCGCAGTTTCCGCACCGAGCTGTCCGCCGGCGCTCATTTCTTCGACCGCAATCTCACTCTGCTCTTCCGTAACAAGCGGCAGAGGAAGGTAAGCCCGAACAAGAGCCCCTTCCCGATAAAGCGCCTCCTCCAATTCCAGTTCCGCGCGCACCGTGATACGCACAGAGAGTTCTCCCTGCGCCCGCATTTTTTCCGCGCTCTCGCTAAGCAACTTGCGGTCACTGCCGGGAACATGGTGCCCTTGCTTCTCCGCCGCTACGGCAAAGAAGGGATCGGTCTTACAGAGCGAGTCAAAGAAGCGGCCGAAATAGCGCGGCTCCCCGTCCAGATACCGCCAAAATATTCTGCCGTCCGTGAGCAAGGAATCAAAGTCCGCCTCCGAAAAATTCGGAACATAGCGCCGCACAAGTTCCAGCGCTTCCGCCCTTGTATAGGGATATTCCGCGGGCAAACGGCGCAGTATCTCCTGCTCCGCGCGGAAGCGCTGCCGCTCCTCCGGGAGACAGTCTCCCGTTTCCAGCAAATGCTGCAAATACGCCTCTGCCTCTTTTAAATTTCCGCGCTCCTTCATCTGCTGCACGGGAGACGGAAGCGGCAGGTACATACTTTCAAAGAGATTCTTCCCCATTGCGCTCTCCTTTTTTAACGGCAAAGGGATGCCCGCAATTCGGGCATCCCGGGTATACGTTACGATTATGAGGCAAACTGCGCACAGGACAGGGATTTCGTTTTCACGAATTTCCGCCTGTGCCGGCATCTCCCTCGTTTCAATCAAAGCCTATAGAAATAAGCGCAACAGGGCGCCCATCCCGAGTCCCATGAAGTTTCCGATTGCCGCGCCGAGCACTCCC
>CAUVLB010000053.1:0-7229 GCA_963552595.1 uncultured Stomatobaculum sp.
CTTATGCAAATCGGCTCATGGTTCACATAAAACACGCGGTACTCGTTGGTCCTGCCTTCATAGCGCTTTAAGTCCAGAAACTCTTTAATGCAAATTCCGCCTGTCAGCAAGTCTCCTCGGTAACGGTAAAAAAGCTCCATCCAGACATTGAATGCTTCCTGCGAACAGTTCTCGTCAAAATAGGCCGGGAACTCGCTGCCTTTCACGGACTTCACATAGTCTTTCACCAGAAAGCGACCAAACGCTCTCTGACATGTCCGCACATCGATTTCAGAATGCAGCGGAAATGTGAGCATGCGCGCGGTATCCGGCAAAAGCTCCGGGTATACCCGTGGGAATAAGTGCAAACTCTCGTACATCTCGGGCGTTGTGAGCAGTCGTATCTTCTGCGAGAGCAACTCCCGATAAAAGAGAGCGTATTGTTCCGGTTTCATCATCCAGCCACGATAGACGGCCGTAATCTCCCGCTCCGGAACGTGACTTAGCCTAAGTCGCTGTTCCCGAAACCAAGCTTGGTAGTCAAAGACTATTGCCTCAAAACCGCCTGCCAAACGCGCCGCGCGATACTCTTTTGCAAGGTCTTCATCCACCTCTCGAAAATTCAGAAAGGAGGACGGAAACAGAATCACTTTGGTCACGCCTTTTCCCCCTGCTCTTGGTTCTCTCCTTCCTCTCCCTGCAGAAGCGTGCAGAGCACTCCCTGCGGCAGGACATAGAGCACTTTTCCCTCCGCCGAGTCCCCGATTTTATCGTAGAGACGCCCTGCGCTGTAGCTGTTTCCGACCACGGAGTGCGGGCTGTTCGCGACATAACCCACTTTCCCGAGCCCCTCGAGCTCCACGCGGATTGCCTCTTTATCCGCCTTGTTATCCGGCTCCTTGATGAGTTGAAGCTTCATCTCCGGCTTAAAATACTCGTTTCCGTAGTAGTAATTGGTTCCCGTAACGGTGAAATAGATCGGATTCATCTTGCTGCCTCCTCTGCTTTTCTTATGCTTCCAGTCTATCACCCCGCATGTCCCGAAAAACGGACACAATCACAGAAAAATACGGACTGCCCACGGGAGTGGCGCATTGCCTTACGTCACGCCCATTGAAATTGCAACTTCCCCGGTACGCTTCCGGAAGAGCTCCAAGTCAAGACATTCGGTCGCGACTTCCTGTAAAAACGCAGTGTCGTGGGAAACCACAAAGAGAATGCGGTCCTCCCGCTGTTGCTGTTTTAAGAGCGCTGCGATGCGTAGCATGTTTTTACGATCCATGCCGCTGGTCGGCTCGTCAAAATAGAAAAAGTTCGCGTCCTGCAGGAGGCAGGTCGCAAGCGCCAGTCTCTGCTTTTGTCCGCCGGAAAGACTCATGGGATGGCGCTCTTTGCATTCCGCGAGTCCGAGCGCCTGCAGTAGCGTGTCGATTTCACGCTGCGCAGCCTCTTCCGCTGCCTTTTCTCGCGTTTCTCCCGCCGTCTTTTCTCTCCGGCTTCTCCCCTTCCATGCGAGCAGCAATTCTTCCTCGACAGAATCCGTGAACAGCTGACTGTTGACATCCTGCATGACCAGGGCAGAGCGTGCAATGCGCTCTCGCCCGGACAAAGCCTTTCCGCGAAGCGTGATACGACTCTTCTTCGGTGCCTCCAGTCCCGTCATTGCGCGAAGCAGTGTGGATTTCCCGCAGCCGTTTTCACCGACAATGCCATAGATTTTTCCGAAAGAGAAGGAGGCTTGACTGAGTTCCAGTTCTTCGCCCCGCCGGAAGGGGCAGCACAGTTTTTCCACGGTAAGCTCCCCCGCATTTTTCCACGCGGGGAGCCGAAGCACGGGCTTTTCCCTGCTCCTAAGTCCCATGTCCGCAAGCGCATCTTCGAAAAGAGCGAGAAAAGCTTCCCGCGAGAACTCCCTGTCTATCTTCCCTTCTTCTAAGATAATCAGGCGATCCATGAGCGCGGTTAGGTAGTGGAGCCTGTGCTCCGCAATGAGAAGGGCTATGCCCCTTTCCTTCAACATGGGCAGCATTTTCTGAAGGACCGCAATCGAGGCCTCATCCAAATTGGAGGAGGGTTCATCCATGACAATGAGCTTACAGCCGGCGAGATAACAGGCGGCGACCGATAAAATCTGCTTTTCCCCGCCGGAGAGCGCAAAGATGTTTCGTCCGAGGAGATGTTCTATGGGGAATATCTTCAGTAAGTCCTCCATGCGCCTGTCCATTTCCGCGCGATTAAGCCCCATATTCTCCATGTAAAAGAGCAGCTCCAGCGTCGTATTTACATTGAAAAAGTGCGTCTTCGGATTCTGAAACACACTCGCAATTCGAACTGCGATTTGATAGATTGGCAGCGTTTCGATACTCTCCCCTTCGAAGCGGATATGTCCCTTTCCCACGCCTTGATTATAGTGAAAGGCGAGACCGTTGATTGCGTGAATCAGTGAAGATTTGCCGCTGCCGCTCTCCCCCGTGACCACCAGGCATTCCCCGGCTTTGAGCGTAAGGCTGATGTCTTTTAAGACCGGCTCCTCCTCTCCGTAAGAGAGCCAAAAATTCTCGATTTCAAGCATAGCTTACCTCCTAGTGCAATACAGTCCAGCCGAGCAGCATGAGCCCGCCCATGGAGAGCGCGTATACGGCGTCCACCGGCTGTAAGCGCGCTGTCGTGTATCTGGTCTTCGGCACCGGATTCTCGATGCACTTACACTCCGCCGCCTTCGCGATATCCTCCGCGATGTTGGAAGAGATGATGAGAAGCGGCACGGTGACATACTCGAGATAGCGCAGCGGGTTCCGCGTCCGAATCCCGCGTATCTTCATGGCCATCGCAATGTTACGCTTCTCTTCGGCAAAAGACGGGAAAAAGCGGAACATGACCGCAACCGGGATGGAAATACTCTCCGGAATGTGCAGAAAATCCATGGATGCCAGTATGCTCCCCACATCCGAAGTCTTCATCAGGAAACGACCGCTTGCCACGGGAAAGTAGAGTAGGCGTAGCATGTAGGGCACGGACAAAAACATCTTTAAAAGAATCGGGAGCTTGTACAGCTTCGGAAAACTCGGAAAGGCGCAGAGCAGCGCAAAGATGACTGTGTTTTGCACCGCGCTTTTCCGGTCGCCGTTTAAGAGATAGAAGAGCGAGAGTAAGAGAACGATACTCCACTCCGCATAAAGCTGTAGCGGATGCACGATGGTTAAGCCGAAAAACCCCATAACGAGTAATTTCGTTATGGGATTCGGATTGAAGGGACTTTGCGGACTTTCCCAGGGTTTTAACTGCCGCTCCATCAGACAATGCCCGCCTTTTCAAAGTGCTTTCTTAAGAGCTTGCGCCCGAGAAATGCACCGACTATACCGCCAAGCACAGCACCGAGGTACACAAGGCCAATGTTTCGGACACTGATCAGCCTTTCAAGGGCGTCTGCATACTCTCTCCCCATCTCCGCCTCGGTGAGCTGTAAATAACGCGCCTTCATCACGAGCATTTGCAGGAGAGAACTGCAGAGAAGGGTTGCCATGACCACATATGCAAGCATGTTATAGCGCAGAGAGCGGTACTTTCCGATACGCCGTATGCCCTCAGCGACCAGCATCGTGACAAGCGCTACGCCGGGCACCAAAAGCGTATGTCCGAAGAGAAACATGATAATCGGTGTGATCATGCCAAAAATCACGAGTGCCCAGGGCTTTTGTACTTTTGCCATAAAGAGCAGGACTATGGGCCCTCCCACCACACCGAACACCATAGGATAAAAGAGGTAGAGGATAGGCACCACGCCCATCATCCCGACCGCAAACATGCAGACAAAATAAATTATGCCGAACACACCGATGGTCACCAAATCCCTGACTTCCAGTTTCGTCTTGCTATGACTCATGTGTATCCTCCTTTTGTTTTGCACCCCCGCCGTGTGTGAGCTGTTTTGGTCGATTTTCCGAGAACTTGCGTCAGCTGCGACAGTTGTTTGTGCTGTTTAACCATATGTTAGAAGTATATAACTCCACATTTTCCGTGTCAACCTGCGCGGTATTTTTCTTTCTACTCTTCCGCCCCCGGTCTCATTCTTGTTTCCTCTCCCAAACACCCAACTTTTCCCTTGTCTCCTTTTGTTTTGCTCTCGCCTCTTGCCTTTGTGCCTTGCTCCTTCCGTGCCAAACTCTCCTGTTTCCTCTCTTTTCTTGTTTTCTCCTCTTTTCTTGTTCTCCCCTTTATCTTGTTTTCCCCCTTCTTTTTCTGTCCCGGAAAACGGACTTCATCCTTCCTCTCCTCGACACCCAACTTTTCCCTTCGTCGCCTTTTTGTTTTGCTCGCGCCTCTTGCCTTTTTGCCCCGGTCTTTCCATGCCAAACTCTCCTGTTTCCCCTCTTATCTTGTTTTCCCCTTTATCTTGTTTTCCCCTTTATCTTGTTTCCCTCCTCTTTTTCTGTCCCGGAAAACGGACTTCATCCTTCCCTTGTACTCTTGCTTCTGCTATATTGAAAACAGAAAAGAGCCGCTTTGGTATGCGGCTCGCGAAGGGAGAAAGTCTATGCCGGGAAATGAGCGGCGCGGGGATCATCAGAAGCAAAAGCTCTTGTATCTCGCCAAACTTTTTACGGAAGAAACCGATGCCGAGCATGCGCTCGGCATGGCGGAAATCATTGATAAGCTCGCTGCCTGCGGCGTCAATGCCGATCGAAAGACCCTGTATCTCGACTTTCAGGAACTCCGGGACTTCGGCATGGACATTGATACCGTGAAGGCCGGGCGAAACACGCTCTACCGCCTTGCGTCTCGGCGTTTTGAACTCCCAGAGCTAAAGCTGCTCGTAGACTCCGTGCAGTCGGCTAAATTTATCACCGACAAAAAATCCAAAGAGTTGATTGCAAAGCTCGAGTCCCTCGTGAGCAGGCATGAGGCAAAGCAACTGCAGCGGCAGGTCATTATTTCGGATCGCATCAAAAGCATGAACACGAGCGTCTACTACAATGTGGATGCCATCCACGAAGCCATCAATGCAGGCTGTCAGATTCGCTTTCAGTACTTTCAGTGGAATCTGAAAAAAGAGATGGAGCTCCGCAGGGGCGGTGCTTGGTATCAGATCAGTCCCTGGGCGCTCGTCTGGGACAGCGAATACTATTATCTCGTCGCCTACGAGGCAGAGAGCGATACCATCAAGCATTACCGCGTCGACAAGATGAAGCGACTCTCTGTAATCGACGCGCCGCGTCAGGGCTTAGGGCGCTTCCGACAGTTCAACACAGCGCGCTATTCCAAGAGTCTCTTCGGCATGAACGGCGGAGAAGAGACGGTTGTGACGCTCGAAGCGACCAATGAGAAAGTCGGTATCCTGATAGACCGCTTCGGGAAAGAGATTCCGATTATGCCGATTGACGATGCGCACTTCCGCTGCCACGTCACGGTCGCGGTGAGTCGCCTCTTCCTCGGCTGGATTATGGGACTCGGCGGCGATGTGAGAATCGTCGCGCCGCAGGCTGTCGTAGACCGTATGACTTCCGAGGTGCAGCGCCTTGCCGCACAATACAAAAAAGAGAAGCCCTGAGACCTAGTCTCAGGGCTTCTTGCCGGTTTACGCTTTTTCACGCCTCCTACCTCACCGATAGAACTTTACTCTCTCTTCAATCTTCTCTTTTGCCTTGGGCTCCCGCTCCTCAACGATACCGCCGAAGGGCATCTGCGCGAGCAGCTTCCAGCTGTCCGGGAGACCGAAGAGCTCCCGAACCGTCACATCGATCACGGGATTATAGTGCTGGAGGTTCGCGCCGATCCCGAGTTCACGGAGGCCGCTCCAAATGTTGATCTGCAGCATGCCGTTCGCCTGATTTGCCCAGACCGGGAAATTGTCCGCATAGAGCGGGAACTTCTCCTGCAAAGCCTTTACGGTATTCTCTTCGTAGAAATAGAGCACCGTACCCGCCGCTGCCTTGAAGCCGTCAATCTTTTCTCTTGCTACCTTACCCTGAAAGGCATCGTAAATCCGATCCCAGAGTTCATCCTGCTTCTCTCCGAGCGCCACCACGACGCGCGCACTCTTCATGTTGAAGGCATCCGGAACGAGCTCTGTCGTCTCTTCGATGAGCGCCCGCACTGCGTCCTCCGAGACCGGAAGCTCCTTGTTCAACTGATAATAGCTTCTTCTCTTTCTGAGTCCCTCATATACTGCCATTTGAAACCTCTCTTTCTAAGACTATCCCAGCCCTTACAGCGGCTCCTTCCTCACTTCTTTACCTGTTTTGATTGTAGCAAAAACGCGAAACAAAAACAGCCCCGCGTTTTCGCGCAGGGCTGTCCTTTTCCCGGAATCGACTCATCCGCCGTAGCGGTCGTAATGCTTGCCGCCCCAATATACTTCCTGGGCGACCTCGGCCTTTTCGCTTAAGGAGACATCCCTAAAGATATACTCCTTAAACTTCTCAAAGCCGGTGCGGTCCACAATGTAACCGATGTGCTCCTTATTCTCGACTGCCTCGGGATCGATGTACTCCTCGATATAGGCGTAGGTGTTCGCCGCAATCTTGAGTATGCTCTCCTCGTCACACCACTTGATGAAGTCCTCCGCAAGTCTCGGATTCCGCTTTCCGGTTCGACCTAAAATCACCAGACGGAAGTAGTGCTCCTTGCTTCTGGTCCAGGCTCTGGTGGGACAGTAGGTGATACAGACACCGCAGCCGATGCACTTCTTCGTGTCGCGGACTATCTTTCCGTTCACGAGCGAGAGTGCGTCGACCGAGCGCTTCTTACAGTACTTGATGCACTGCTCGCAGGCCACGCAGCGGTTCGGGTCGTACTGCGGCTCTGTCATGCCGATGATGCCGAAGTCCGCCATGCGCACCTTCGCGCAGTCATTCGAGCAGCCGGTGAAGGCAACCTTCACGTGGCGGTCGTTCGGGAAAATCACATTCTCCATCTTCTGCGCGAATGCGGTCGTATCGTAGCAGCCGAAGGGACAGAGTCTCGCGCCCGGGCAGGCAATCACATTTCGCGTGCCCGATGCCGGATAGCCCTTGCCCTTCTCGGGCTGATTAATGCGAAGGGAGTCAATGATGAGCTGCACCTCTTCATTGACCTTGTCCATATCCTCGAGGCGGATGCCGGGAATTTCAATTCCCTGACGGTTTGTGATGTTGATGGTTCCGGTGCCGTATTTCTCCGCAATTTCGACCACGCGCCCCAGGGACTTTGCATCGATTACACCGCCCGGAATACGAATTCTGGAAGCCGTCTCGCCGCGCACCTTCGAGTAG
>CAUVLB010000054.1:0-7189 GCA_963552595.1 uncultured Stomatobaculum sp.
AGCCTGGTCTTTATGGCGATGGGGGCGCTCGCGGGTACAGTGGGCGGCTTTCTCGGCCAACATAGGACGGCGGTGTATCTGATCTCCGGTATCATTGTGATTATCTTCGGACTGAATTTTCTCGGCGTATTTCGCTTTCAGCTGTTTCGCGGCGGCGCGCGGAGCCTCGGGACCAAGGAGCTCGGCTTCTTTTCCTCGATGCTCTTCGGCGCGATTTTCTCGATCGGCTGGACGCCCTGTGTCGGTGTGTTTCTCGGTTCCGCGCTTGCGCTCGCTTCGCAGAGCGGACACGCGGGAGAGGGTATACGGATGCTGCTCGCCTATTCACTGGGCCTCGGTGTTCCGTTCCTGATCAGCGCCGCGCTGATTGATCGTCTGAAGGAGAGTTTTGCCGTGATTAAGTCGCACTACGGCATCATCAACCGCGTGAGCGGCATCTTCCTGGTTTTGGTCGGCATTTTGATGGCGACAGGCACCATGGGGCGCCTGCTCTCCCTCCTCACAGTCTGAGGAGAGTATGCGGATCGGAAAGGGAAATGAACGAATGAAGAAGAATTCAACATGGATTTTGGTAATCCTGCTCCTAATCGTGCTGGTCGGCGGCGGAACGCTGTACCGCAAGTTTGCGGCGGGGCAGAGCGGCTCGCAGTTGCAGGCAGAGTCGAAGACAGAGAGCAGTTCCGAGAGCAGTGCGGAGAGCCGCGTTGCGGAGGGACAGGACAGCATTGCGGCAAAGGCCGGAGCGGAGCAGACTACCGCGGCGGCAGAGGAGAGCAGCGAGGCCTTAAGCGAAGCACCGGATTTCACGGTGCAGGAGGCAGACGGCACAACGCACAAGCTCTCGGAGTACAAGGGTAAGCCCGTGGTTTTGAACTTCTGGGCGAGCTGGTGCGGTCCCTGCCGCATGGAGATGCCGGAGTTTGATGAGGTCTATAAGGCGCGCGGTGAGGAGGTTCACTTCCTCATGGTCAACATGACCGACGGAAACCGCGAGACCGTTAAGACGGCTTCGGACTTTGTCTCGAAGCAGGGCTACAGCCTGCCCATCCTCTACGATACGGCACAGGATGCGGCACAGACCTACGGCGTCTTCTCGATTCCCTGCACCTACTTTATCGATGCGGACGGCATGCTGACCGCACAGGCGCGCGGGGCCATCAACAAGGAGACCTTGGAGCGCGGTATTGACATGATCGCAAAGCAGTAAAGAAAAGTTTACATAAAGAGAACCCCGCATTCGCCGGAATCAGACGGTGAATGCGGGGTTCTTTTGTGTTCTGCGTCAGAGTTCGCGCTCCAAAAGGGCGCGAATCGAGTTCATGGTGGAGTGCATCTGGTAGTTCAAAAGAAAGAGAGCATTGGCATCGCGCGGGTAGCTCTCCTTTGCGTGCGTGAGCAGCGGCATCACGGCGCGCTCGGTTTCCTCAATGTAGTCGAGAAGTTTGTCCCTTGAGAAGCCGTAGACCATGTAGGAGAGATTGTTGCAGCGATCCAGAAGTTTGGTCAAAACGGCAATGCGATTGCCGGGGATACGCGCAAAGTAGCGATCCCGGGCGGTTTCATGTGCCACGCCGGGCTCGGGGAAAAAACTCAGGCGGCGCACCGCCTCCTGTACGCTTGCATTGACCGGGAGTTCCTCCGGCAGTAGGTTGCAGTCCTCACAGGTGTCATGGAGCAGGGTTGTGGCAATCAGCTCATCCTCTTCGAGCCCGAGCGCCAGGGCATGACAGGCCATGGTCAGGGGGTGGATGATGTAGGGAAGCTGAGCGGGTCCCTTACGCCTCTGTCCCGCGTGGCAGCGCTCGGCAAAGAGCAGAGCTCTGGGGGTTTCCGTAAAGTCAAAGCGCGCGGCGGCTTCGAGGACCTGAGTCCTGAGCTCCGCGACTTGTATGAAGTGTTCATAGGACATGGCGGTTTTCATGACAACTCCTTCTATGGACGGCTCATCATACGCAGCAATTCTATTGTCAGCTCTTTTGCGGACGAAATCAAGCAGACCTTGCATTTTCGGCAAAACGCCCAGAAAGCGATGACTTATCGAGCTGCATTTTGCTATTTTGCAAAGCGCAGAAAATCTGTGTATAATGGGAGAAAGCAAATGCCAACGGAGGGATTATCATGGACTATGAGAGATTGATTGAAGAGAGACAGTCGTTGCGCTCGTTTGAGCGGAAGGAAGTTCCGGCGGCAGCCCTTACAGACTTACAGACTTATTTTGAGAAGACGGAGCACATTTTGCCGGAAATCGGTCTGGAGCTGCACTGCGCTGCAGGCAGCGGAACCGAGCTTGAGGGAATTGCCGGCTACGGCGGCAACGCTTTTTCCGCGCCGCTCTATCTGCTTCTGCTCTCGGAGGAGAAGCAGGGCTGGCTTGAAAATGCCGGCTTTGTGGGCGAGCAGTTATTTTTAAAGCTGATTGAGCTCGGGCTCTCGGCATGTTGGCTCACCCTGACCGATGAGGCGGCAACCCGTCGCGCTCTCGGCATTGAGAGTGATAAGAAGGCAGCGGCACTCTTTGCGGTCGGCTACGGAAAGGCGGAGCGGGGCGAGACCCGTCTTGACATCGATACACCCGCCCATGTGAAGGTGGATAAGCGCGCGGGTCACGTGGCCCCGAAGATTTCCGAGCAGGCCCTTTTCTATGAGGAGCGCTTCGGACAGGAATCGGAGTTCATCGAGGATCAATTCGATCCCTTCCTCGACAAGGCACTCTATGCGGCGAGCCTCGCGCCGAGTTTCTTAAACCGTCAGAACTATCGCTATTTGCAGAGCGGGCGCACACTCTACCTTCTCGACGCGGCGGATGCGAAGACCTGCGAAGAGGACAGACGCCTGAGCCTCGGCGCAACCATGGCGAATTTCTGGCTGGTCTATTCGAAGTACAATGCGAACGCTTACCGCTGGGAACTCGGCGGTACGGCAGAGCTCGAGATGCAGCTGCCGGCGGATTACAGCATTGCGGCACAGCTTCGTCTTTTCTAAATCCAACTAAGGCTGGGAACATTCTATGGGACTTACAACCTCGCCTCTCGTCAGCGGAGGCCAATGGACAGATGACAACAGCGCGCGTCATGCCTCGCTTTTGCACCGCTTGCTTGATATCGGGGAACTCTTGATGGCAAGCGGCGCGGAGGTAAACCGCGTTGAGGACACTCTGACCCGCATGGGAAAGGCGTACGGCGCATCCCACATGAATGTATTTGTGATTACAACAAGCATCGTGGTCACGATGATTTTTCCGGACGGCACGGAGCGCACGCAGACCAGACGCATACGAAACGGCGGCTCTACGGACTTTACCCTGCTCGAGGACTTGAATGCACTCAGTAGGCGCTGCTGCGCAAATCCGCTCCCCGTTGAGGATCTGAAGGAAAAAATAGAGGAAATTCGCGCCCGGAAACATTCGGATTTGCTCTATTACGTGGGCAATGTAGTCGGTGCCGGAAGCTTTACCGCCTTTTTTGCGGGGACGCTGCCGGATATTATTGCGGCGAGCATACTCGGCTTGATTGTCTCGGCCATGCGAAAGCGGCTCGGGAAAATCACCCCGACGCCGGTTATCGACAACTTTGTCGGTTCCTTCCTGACAGGCTGTCTGCTCGGCGGAACGGTGCAGGCGCTGCCCTTCCTCCACATGGACGCCATCATAATCGGAGAGGTCATGCTCTTTGTGCCGGGAATCGCGATGACCAATGCGGTGCGCGATGTCCTGTCGGGAGATACAATGGCGGGAATGATGCGCCTTCTTGAGAGTCTGCTCTGGACAGTCGCGCTGGCCTGCGGTTTCATGGCAAGCCTGGCGCTGATCAACATGCTCTCCTGAACGTAAAATGATGAAAATAGGAGAGAGCAGCGTATGAGCGAGGCGATGCGCACGGTGGTCATTCAGCTTCTGGCAGCCTTCATGGGGGCGGGAAGCTTTGCGATTTTATTTCAGTTGAAGCGAAAGTATCTCTTCATCGCGGCGCTCGGCGGCGCGTTGGAGTGGGGCGTCTATTTACTGCTCATGAAGCTCATCGGCGCGGTATTCCCGGCGAGTTTTCTCGCCTCGGCCTTCACCGCGCTCTATGCGGAGCTACTGGCGAGATGGCAGCGGGCTCCGGTGACCATTTTCTTTATCTCGGGAATTATTCCCTTGGTGCCGGGAAGCAGCCTCTACTATACGATGAGCGCCATTGTACACGGTGACAGTGAAGCGGCGAGCTATTACAGTTCCAGAACCGTTCAGTATGCGTTCGCGATTGCGGCCGGCATCTCCGTGATTACGGCGATCTTTGAGATGTGGCGCACGCTGAAGGCGAAGTTAAAAAGAGAAGCGCGCCGAAATCGGCAGAACAGCATATAAACAAAGTGCCCCGCGGATTCCCGAAGGAATTCGCGGGGCACTTTTGATGTAGCATATCCCCCTAAGGTGCGTGCCGATCGAAATCGACGGAGGCCCGAGGGAGCTGAGGCAGAACGCAGCTTATTTCGTTCTCGAGGCCACATAGTAGGGCAGGGCCACAAAGAGCGCACCGCCTATGATGTTGCCGAGGGTGACAGCCGCGAGGTTAAAAATCCAGCCGTTTACGCTCACAGCCTGCCCCGCGGGAACCAGGAGTGCGGAGCTAAGCAGGGTCATGTTGGCAATACTGTGTTCAAAGCCGGTTGTGATGAAGGCGAAGAGACACCAGAAACACATGAGAATCTTGGCGCTCTCGTTCTTGACGCGGAAACCGCACCAGACCGCAAGACAGACCAGAATGTTGCAGAGGATGCCGCGCGAGACAAGCGGGACAAAGCCCGCAGACATCTTGGCAAAGGCGCCCTTTGCAACGGCTTCCGCGACCGCGCCGGTCTGAAGGCCGCTCGCGTAGAAGAGCAGGGAGAGCAGTACGGAACCCGCGAGATTGCCGAGCCAGCAGACACACCAGAGCTTCAGGAGCTCGGCGGCACTTATCTTGCCTTCGAGGACACCGGCTGTCATGACCATGGTGTTGCCGGTAAAGAGTTCCGCGCCGGCAATAATCACGAGGCTCAGTGCGACACAGAAGGATACGCCCATCACAATCTTGGCCGCCGGGTTCCCGGCCAAAAGGCCGCTCTCCGTGAAAATCAAAAGAATGCCGAAGCCGATATAGGCGCCAGCCAGCATGGACATGAGAAAATACCCGAGGGGGTTTTTCTTCAGTAAGCCGACTTTCGCAGCTGCCGCATTGGTCATTGCCGAAAATTCATCTTGGTACATGGCCTTGCCCTCCGAAAAAACAGTATTTATCTGAATTGTGCGAATTTATTATAGCTCAGCGCGCGGGCTTTGTCAGCACTACAGTCCAAGAGAGAGTAAGGCATACCGGCCGGATTGCAAGGGAGACTTTTGGAACGCGCTCCGGGCAGAAGCGCTTGAAATGTTAACGATGACTAAACTATACTGGACTTAAGTCTATAAAACCGATTTTTTAAGAGCGGCAATCGGAGTTTGCTTGCGCGGAGGAGCAGAACATGGGGAGAGAAGCGCCGGAAAAGAAGCGGCAAGATGAGAAACGGCTCGTTGCGGAGATGATTGCGTATTACTGTAAAAAGAAGCACGGAAGCATAGAGGGGCTGTTATGCGAGGACTGTCGAAAACTCATGGACTACGCGAATACGCGCATTGAGCGCTGCCCATTTACGGAGAGCAAGACCTTTTGCAGCCACTGCGAAGTGCATTGCTACGCGCCAGAGATGCGGGCGCGGATACGCGAAGTCATGCTGTACAGCGGCCCGCACATGCTCATACGGCACCCGCTCCTCTCAGTGCGGCATGTGCTGACGGGAATACAAAACAAAAGCGCGGGCAAAAAGGGGAGGGGAAAAGGATGATTAAAATGCGGCTCATACGGCTCCTAAGGGGAGCCCGGAAGTATATTGTTCTGCAGATTCTCTGGCAATGGCTTTCACTCCTGGTACAGGTCGTGATTGTCTATACCATCGCAGGGCTCATCGAGGAAGCCCGAAACCGAACGCTCGGCACCGATCGCATCCTCGTTGCGCTCGTAACCGTGCTGCTTGGGCTTTCGCTCCGCGCTGTCTGCGACCGCCTCTATACCGCGGCGAGCTTCCGCGCGAGCGCGGACGTGAAGCGCATTCTCCGCGGCCGCATTTATCAAAAGATACTGCGACTCGGCCCCTCTTACCGCGAACAAATCAGCAGCGCCGAGTTGGTGCAGATGTCGGGCGAAGGCGTTGAGCAGCTCGAGACCTATTTCGGCCGGTATTTAAGCCAGTTCTTCTACGCCCTGCTTGCGCCGCTCAGCTTGTTCTTTGTGCTATCCCCGATCGATCTTAGAACGGCGACTCTGTTGCTCCTCGCGGTGCCGCTGATTCCGGTGGTCATCATGCTCGTCATGACGGTCGCGAAGCGCCTTCTGAGCCGCTATTTTGATATCTATTACGGGCTTGGGGACAGCTTCCTCGAAAAGCTGCAGGGCATGACGACTTTGAAGATTTATCAGGCCGATCGTGCGGCGGCCGATGATATGGACCTGGAGTCCGAGCGCTTCCGGAAGATTACGATGAAGGTGCTGACCATGCAGTTAAACAGCACCTCGGTCATGGACATCATCGCCTACGGCGGTGCGGCGGTCGGCATTGTGTCGGCGCTGACCCGCTTTGCGAGCGGCGAACTCTCCCTTGCGGGGGGGCTCATGTTCATCCTGCTCGCGGCGGAGTTCTTTCTGCCGATGCGCATCCTCGGCAGCTTCTTCCACATCGGCATGAACGGCATGAAGGCGAGTGACCGCATTTTTGCTTTCCTGGATCTCCCGGAACCCGAGGTAGGACAGGCAGAGCTCGGCGCTCAGCAGATCGACATTTGCATGGAGGAGCTCAGCTTCTCCTATAAGGAGAGCCGTCAGATATTGAAGGGCATCACGCTCGAGCTTCCCGCGCAGTCCTTTGTGTCCCTGGTCGGCGTCTCCGGCTCAGGGAAATCCACGATTGCCGGCATACTCATGGGGCGGAACAGGGGTTACGGCGGCTCGCTTCGGCTGAACGGCGAAGAGCTGAGCCGCTTTTCGACCGAGAGCCTCATGGATCACCTGACCATGGTAGGGCACGACAGCCGGTTCTTCCACGCGAGTGTGCGGGAAAACCTCTTGCTCGCAAAGCCGGAGGCGACCGAACTTGAGATGAAAGAGGCGCTCCGGAAGGTGAATCTCCTCGCCTTTAT
>CAUVLB010000055.1:0-7143 GCA_963552595.1 uncultured Stomatobaculum sp.
ATTCTTCTTTCTGGTCTTGAGGCCCAGCGCCGGCTTGCCCCAAGGTGTGCACGGACCCGGGCGACCGATCGGCGCTCTGCCCTCACCACCACCGTGCGGGTGATCGTTCGGGTTCATGACCGAACCGCGGACCGTCGGGCGAATGCCCATGTGGCGCTTTCTTCCTGCCTTACCGATGTTGATGAGGTTGTGCTCGCCGTTTCCGACGCTGCCCATCGTTGCGCGGCAGTTGATCGGCACCATTCTCATCTCGCCGGACGGGAGACGAAGCGTTGCGTACTTGCCTTCCTTTGCCATGAGCTGAGCGGTGATGCCTGCAGCGCGTGCAAGCTGTGCGCCCTTGCCCGGGTAAAGCTCGATGTTGTGAATCTCGGCACCGACCGGAATGAGTGCAAGCGGAAGGCAGTTGCCCACTCTTGCCTCAGCCTTGTCGCCGCTCATCACAGTCTGACCGACCGTAAGGCCCTGCGGAGCAAGGATGTAGGACTTCACGCCGTCTGCATAGCAGAGGAGAGCGATGTTAGCCGTTCTGTTCGGATCGTACTCGATCGCAACAACCTTTGCCGGGATGTTGTCCTTCGAATTTCTCTTGAAATCGATGATTCTGTACTTTCTTCTTGCGCCGCCGCCTCTGTGTCTGACCGTAATCTTACCCTGCGCATTGCGTCCTGCATGCTTCTTCAGGCTCACGACCAGGGACTTCTCCGGCGTGGATTTCGTGATCTCTGCGAAATCGGAACCCGTCATGTTTCTTCTGGACGGAGTATACGCGGTATACTTTCTAATTCCCATTGTCTTCTCCTTTAGTTTGTTATCGCGGATTCACACCGCATAGTTTGAGGCTTTACAGACCCTGGAAGATCTCGATTTCCTTGGAGTCCGCGGTGAGCTGCACAATCGCCTTCTTGCTCTTTGCAGTCTGACCGAAGGTCATGCCTCTGCGCTTGGTCTTGGTCGGGCGGTTCATCGTGTTGACGCTCTTAACCTTAGCGCCTGCGAACATCTTCTCCACCGCTTCCTTGATCATCGTCTTGTTTGCTTCCGGATGAACCAGGAAGCAGTATCTCTTCTCCGCCATGCTCGCCATGCTCTTCTCGGTGACCAGCGGCTTGAGGATTACATCATAGTACTGAATGCTTGCCATTACGCGTATACCTCCTCAATCGTAGCGACAACATCCTTCGACGTAACCACCGTGTTGTACTTCAGAATGTCGTACACGTTGATGGTCTTCGGAGAAGCCGTCTTGACACCTGCAATGTTTCTCGCGGAGAGAACCGTGGTCTTATCGTTCTCCGGCGCGACAACCAATGCCTTCTGAACCTTGAGGTTCTTCAGGGTCTCTGCCATCTTCTTCGTCTTGACCTCGCTGAGCTCAAAGCTCTCGAGGACGATGAACTTCTGCTCCTGAACGCGGCTCGAGAGTGCGCAGCGAAGTGCCTGGCGCTTCTCCTTCTTGTTCAGGGTGATGGTGTAATCTCTCGGGCTCGGTGCAAACACAACGCCGCCGCCCTTCCACTGCGGAGATCTCGTGGAACCCTGTCTTGCGTGACCGGTACCCTTCTGTCTCCACGGCTTTCTGCCGCCTCCGGAAACCTCGGAGCGGGTCTTCGCCTTCTGCGTGCCCTGGCGCTTATTGGCGAGCTGTGCAACCACAGCCAAATGTACAAGATGCTCGTTCAGCTCTACGCCGAACACAGCGTCATTCAACTCAATCGTTCCGACTTCTTTGCCGTCGGTGTTGTAAACAGATACGTTTGCCATCTTGCGTTCCTCCTTTCCTCTCGAAATTACTTCTTGCTCTTAATCGTCTCGCGAAGCGTGACCAGAGCCTTTCTGGAACCCGGGATTGCCCCCTTGACCAGAATGAGGTTGTTCTCAGCGTCGACTCTCACGACCTCAAGGTTCTGCGTCGTAACCGTCACATGGCCCATGTGACCCGGCATTCCCTTGCCCTTGAACACGCGGCTCGGATCCGAAGAGGAACCGTTGGAACCCTGGTGTCTGTGGAACTTGGAACCGTGCGCCATCGGTCCGCGGTGCTGACCGTGTCTCTTGATTGCGCCCTGGAAGCCCTTACCCTTGGAGACAGCCGTTGCGTCGACCTTATCGCCCGCCGCGAAGATGTCTGCCTTGATGACATCCTTCACGTTGTACTCGGAAGCATTCTCGAAGCGGAACTCTCTGAGGAAACGTCCTGCCTGAAAAACCTCTCTCTTGTGCTCGCCGCGCGTCACAACTTCCTTCTCGATGCCAGCCTTCTCGAGCTGACCCGCATCCGGCTTGTTCACGAGCTTTGCGCGAATCTCGCCGTATGCGACCTGAACCGCGTTGTAGCCGTCGCTCTCTTCGGTCTTGACGCGGGTCACGACGCAGGGACCTGCCTGCAGCACCGTGACCGGCACAAGCACACCGGCCTCATTGTAGACCTGGGTCATACCGACCTTTGTTGCAAGAATTACCTTTTTCATTTCTTCCTCCTGTTTATCCTACAGCGGAGCGCCGAGGCGCTCATACTAGAGCAGGATATTATTTTGTCTTCATGCGGATATCAATGTGAACGCCCGCCGGCATTTCGAGACGAGACAGTGCATCGACGGTCTTATCCGTCGGCGCGAGAACGTCGATAAGTCTCTTATGCGTTCTCTGCTCGAACTGCTCACGGCTGTCCTTATACTTGTGAACCGCACGGAGAATTGTAACCACTTCCTTCTTGGTCGGCATCGGAATCGGACCGGAGACCTTTGCTCCCGTTCTCTTCACCGTGTCGACAATCTTTCCGGCAGACTGATCAACCAGCTTGTGATCATACGCCTTCAACGTGATTCTCATTACCTGATTTGCCATAAAAAAAGTCGCCTCCTTTTCGCACTTTTTTTGAAAGTACGACAAGCGGTGACTGTACACAGTGCCGGGTGTGTCCTTTCGGAAACCCCATGGCAGGCCTTCTCTCTTTCGAAATTCGGCGCTCTTCGTTTGTACAGTGACTTGTCGTCAGTATCGAGACTTGACATTCGCTCCGCGGAACTCCTGCTCTTTCGAGACAGCAACCTCTCGCTTCACAGCTATCATGTCACAGCGCCATATAGCTTAACACAAAAAAAAGAGCTGTGCAAGTAAAAGCACAGCTCTTTTTTAGAAACAATTCGACTCAGTGTCCGTTCTCCGGCATGGTCGCATCCGACGGCGGTTCCACCGCTCTGCTGGTGCTCTCCGGCTTCACGTAATTGCCCGCCTTGTTCTTTTTAATCTTGGTCACCTTGCCGGTCGGGCCGGAATCGTCCGTGTTATCCGGCTCGGGTGCCTCGGTCGGATCCTCGCCCTCGTGGAAGATCTGGCTCGGATAGGTCTGCTGGGTCGCTCTGGTCTGCGCCTTGGTCGCCGCCGCTCTCGCCTCGGTCTCCTCTTCCTCTGCATTCCCCTCAGCTTCTTCCGCCGCTTCTTCTGCTGCCTCTTCCGCCTCAATCGAAGCCTGTTCCTCCGGAGAAAGGGTGTCGTACTCGACATTTTCATCGCCCGGATCCGTGCTCTCGCCAGAAGCCGTCTCTGTCATGCTCTCCACCGCAGTGCTCGCAGATTCGGCTGCAGTGGTATCGCTGTTCTTCTTTCCGCCGCAAGCTGTCACAAGCACAAGGCTCGCCGCCGCAAGGAGCACAACCGCCATCTTCTTTCTTCTCATTGGACTCTCCTCCGCTGTAAATCATCTTCAGGTGATTTCCCATTATTCTAGCACGAAGGCGCAATACTTGAAAGCTTTTCATAAAAACACAAGAAAGTTGCAAGAAAGCTCCTTGAAGCCCACCCCTCCCTTTGCTAGACTAGACGCGTATACTTTGCATGAGAGAGGAGGCTGCTATGCTGAGAGCCGATCGCTGGAGAGATTATGAGGTTTTGGACTGCGCCGGGGGCGAGAAGCTGGAGCGCTGGGGAGATTATTTTTTGGTGCGCCCGGACCCGCAGGTCATTTGGCGCAGCGAAAAGAAGGATGCGCACTGGCGCAAACCGGACGCCCACTACCACAGAAGTAACCGCGGCGGCGGCGACTGGGAATTTTTCTCTCTCCCGAAGCAGTGGGATATCTCCTATGCGCTTCCCGAGTCCCTCGTGAACCCCCGCACGGATACCCTCCGCTTTCAGCTGAAGCCCTTCCGCTTTAAGCACACGGGGCTTTTTCCCGAGCAGGCGGCAAACTGGGACCGCTTTTCTTCTATTATTAATTGCGCTGTGCAGCAGGGACGACCCGCGCGCGTCCTAAACCTCTTCGCCTACACCGGCGGTGCGACGCTCGCCGCGGCGGCAGCCGGCGCGGAAGTGACCCACGTCGACGCGAGCAAGGGCATGGTCGCCTGGGCCAAGGAAAATGCCGAGTCCTCCGGGCTCTCGACGGCACCGATACGCTGGCTGGTTGATGACTGCGGCAAGTTTGTGCAGCGGGAACTGCGCCGCGGTCGCCGCTACGACGCCATCATCATGGATCCGCCCTCCTACGGACGCGGTCCGAACGGCGAACTCTGGAAACTCGAGGACACACTCTACGAGCTCTTTAAGGACTGTGTTTCTCTGCTCTCCGACACGCCGCTCTTCTTTCTGATCAGCTCCTACACAACAGGCTTACAGGCCTCCGTGCTCTCCTACCTGCTCGGCGATTTAATTGTGCCGCGCTTTGGCGGCACGATAGCCGCAGAGGAACTCGGACTTCCGGTCAGCGGGAACGGACTCACACTCCCCTGCGGCGCAAGCGGACTCTGGATTGCCCCCTGACGGGGCGATGCCGGTTCGCCCGTAAAAAAAGAACGGCCGTCGGCCGTTCTTTTTTTAATCAAATATCCTCTTCGCACTTCTCGACTGCCTTCTCCGCCGTCTCGTCGTTAAAGACAATGCCCGCAACCGCCGCGCCGTAGCGCTCGAACATCGCAGCGGCACAGGAGATGCTGTTGTCGATGATGTCGCGGTTCGGAACCATGCCCGTGCAATCCGTGTGCACCTTGAAGCGCACCTCGCCGTCCCGCATATCGAGCTCAAAGTTTCCGAGCTTCAGATTATAATTCGCGCGGCAGGTAAACTCCGCCATCTCCTTCATGATGCGCGCATCGTCCTTGTCGGCGCCGATCGGCGAAATCGCATAGGACGTATAGGACTGCTCGTTGACCACAACCACGTAGCGAATCTGCTTTAACTTGCCGTCAATCGAAAGGCCAAAGCGGAAAACACCGGTCTCCTCGTCGAACGAAATGCTCCAGTCATTCTCGATCAAATAGTTGTCAATCGCTTCCGCAATGGGACGCGAATACTCTCTGCTCGCCATACTCTCACCCTCCTCGTCGTACTTTCTTCCTTATTGCTCTACTGTATCACGAATTGTTCGCGCACTCCAGCGAAATCAGCGCTCACTGAGTATTTTTGCAGCCGCATCCGCAAGGTGATCCGCAACGAGGTCCGGCGTCGCGTCATACTTGCCGTCCATCCCCGCTTCTCCGGTCCTAACCAACACGGTTCTGACCCCTGCGTTTTTTCCGCACTGTATATCGCCGGTCGTATCGCCGATCAAATAGCAGGCGGAGAGATCCAAGTGGTAGCGCTCCGCGGCGCGGCGCAGCATGCCGGTCTTCGGTTTCCGGCAGTCGCAGTCAATTTTCAATTCCTTCACCTCGCCCGGGAAGCCGCTGTCCGGGTGATGCGGGCAGTAGAAGACATCGTCCACGAAAGCACCCTCGCGCCCAAGCAGGGTCTTCATCTTGTTAAAGATGGTCTCGAGCTCCTCTTCGCTCGTCTCCCCGCGCGCAATGACGGGCTGATTGCTCACGACGATTGTGAGATATTCCGAGCTATTCAGGCGCTTTAAGCCCTCAGCGGCTTCCGGCAGGAGTTCCAATTCCTCCGGTGTTTTCACAAAGCCGTTGTAGCGGTTGATGACACCGTCCCGGTCAAGGAAGACCGCGCGCTGCGGGTACTCCAGATTCCGCTTCGCCGGAAACCCCGCCTTCCACTCTTCCTCGGCAGCCCGAATGCGTTCCACCGTGCCGACATCCTTCACGTACTCCGGCGAACGATAGGCATAAATCGCCCCGCCCAAAGCCGCCATCGGGGCCAGGATATCCTTCTCGAAATCCGTCTTTTTGACTTCCGGGACGCGGCGCAACATGTCCCGCGAGAGCAGGTAGATACCGGCGTTCACGAGGTTGTCCTGCCAGCCCGTTCTCACATTGTTCTTGGAATCGAAGCCTGTGACGCGGTTCTCTACATCGGTCACAATGAGGTCCGAGTCATAGGGGTGGGAGTTCGGGTGCGCAAAGAGCAGACACTCCGCCCGCTTTTCAAGGAAGAAGCGCTCCATGCGCGCAATATCGATGTCAAAGCGGATATCACCGAAGAGGAGCAAGAAATGCTCACTCTCGATTTTAGGCAGAAGAAGCGGAAAGGCTCCCGCCGTGCCGAGCGGCTCGGTCTCCTCAACATAGTCGAGCTCCATGCCGAGCGCAGCGCCGTCCCCGAAGTAGGAGATGATTTTCTCCTTCAGATGCCCGACCACAAGGGTGGCGCGCCGTATGCCGTAGCGCTTCAGCTGTTCGAGCTGCCACTCGAGTAGGGGCTTTCCGAGAAACGGAGCCATGGGCTTCGGTATCTCATCTCTGGTGAGCGCCGCGAGTCGGCTTCCCTTGCCGCCCGCCATAATCACTGCCTGCATGCTTGCTCCTCCCTTTTTGCGCTGTTTTCTGGTCGATTATACCATAAAACGGGCTTTTTCCGGCGCAACATTCTATTTTTCATTTTCGCGGCGCACTGCTATACTAAGTCCGAAAACAGCAATTGTTGCTATTATTGTTTTGTCTAAGGGGGTACTTATGAAAGGATTCATGAAAGAGTTCAAGGAGTTCGCACTGAAGGGCAACGTCCTTGATCTGGCAGTCGGTGTGATCATCGGCGGTGCATTCAGCACGATTGTCAAGTCTCTGGTGGATGATATCATCATGCCGCTAATCGGTATGATTCTCGGCCGGGTCAACATCGCGACGCTCGCGCTGACCATCCCGAATCCGCTCGGCGGCGAAGCTGTCTCGCTCGCTTACGGCGCATTCCTGCAGAACGTCCTGAACTTCTTCTTCATCGCACTTGCGGTCTTCTGCATCGTGAAGGCGGCAAACG
>CAUVLB010000056.1:0-7131 GCA_963552595.1 uncultured Stomatobaculum sp.
GATTGACTTACAGATTAAGGATGCTTTGGGAAGAGAGTGGCAGTGCGGAACCATTCAGCTGGACTTCCAGCTCCCGCACAACTTCGGCCTCAGCTATCAGACGGCAGACGGCGGTACGGCAATGCCGGTCGTCATCCACCGCGCGATTTACGGTTCGCTTGAGCGCTTCATCGGTATTATCATCGAGAACTTCAAGGGAATTTTCCCGTTCTGGCTCTCCCCCTCCCAGGTCGGTATTGTGCCGATTCGTGAGGAACACAACGAGTACGCAAAGCGCGTTTTCGAACTTCTGCAGAAGAACGGCATTCGCGCCGAGGCGGATTACTCCGACCGGAACATGAAGGAGAAAATCAAGAACTACAAGCAGTTCAAGACCCCGTACATCCTGGTATTGGGAGATCGCGAGGCGGCGGAACAGACGGTTTCGATCAATGTCCGCGGCTCGAACAAACAGATTCAGAATGTCCCGCTGTCTGTATTCCTCGATATGTGCGACACGCTGAACGAGGAGAGACCGCTGGAGCTTTTCAATGAAGTTCCGGAGGAGTATTTGAGCGAGCAGGCTTAAAGCTTATTCAGGCAGAAGCGTTATACAGTTTGTTACAGCGGCAACGAAATGCGTCGTAATGAAATGAGTCATACCGTAGATTTAAAGTGTAGGAACAGTAAAACGGCGGAATCCATGAGAACTTGTTCTTGTGGATTCGTCGTTTTTTGTGTTTTAGTTTTTTTCTATAGAAGAGAAACACTTTTGACAAAGAAAATCGCACAGCTGTCTAAAAAGCCCTTGCGCTTCTCGTGCAGCTGTTGATAAAATATAAAAATGCATGAATATAATTATCCTTGTATAACAAAAGGAGCTGAAGTGATATGAGACACCGAAGAAACTGGCCGCAGCGTCTGCTTGCAGGGCTGCTCAGCGCCACGATGCTGACTTTGAATGTTGCAACCACGGTGCCTGCTTATGGGGCGTCATCTGCGGAAGCATATCGGGAAGACGCCGAATTGGTGAATGATTTGGCGTTTTCCAAGGAGGCGCAGCGCAGCTTGCGGCGCGAGTTGGAAAGAAGGTACAGTGCGAGTCCTTCCGATGCGACTCCCTCCGATGCGAGTATCAACAAAGGGGAAACGGAACAGTCCGGTGATATTCTTGCGGGCTCCTTTCTCTGGGGCACACCGTCCAATGCGCAACAGCTGTTGCACACCAACTTGGACGGTGTTGAAATTGAGGTGACAGCCCCCGCCGGTGTGCTGCCGGAAGGCGCGACACTCCGCGCGCGTCACCTCACCGAAGAAGAAGAAAAAGAAGTGCTCGAAAAGATATCCGAGCATGCTGACACAGAGGGAAAGACGGCAACCGCCCAGTTCCTCTGTGATTTGAGTGTCTTAAATGCGGAAGGCGAGGTAATTCAGCCCGACAGCAGCAAGGGGACACTGTCGGTCTCTTTCCGGAATGTGAGTATCGTCTCCGCCGAAGTCTCTGATATGAAAACAGATAACGAAGAGACGGAGAGCGAAGGCGTTTCCGTGCTTCACATCGACGATGAGCTCAATCAGGTTGAAACCCTTGAGAAAGGACTCGACGAAGAACTTCCGGTTTTACAAGCCGAGACCGAGCACTTTTCCCCCTTTGCGGTGATTAATTATCGCAGCGGAAGCACAACGCTCGGCATTGATTTCAAGTTGATCGACTATGACGGCGATGCTTCGCGAACCAGCTATAAGTTGAAAGAAGTAACGGTCAAGGACACTGTCGGCAGAGGTATTACCTCCATTAACTTCGAAGTCGATAACGGCGGAATTTATACCTTGCCGAAAACCGGGACGACCGCTTCCGGTAAAAGCTACCGTACCATTACGGATATCCTGACGAACCATCAGTTTTATCAGATTGTCTTTACGACACCGCTGACTGCGGCCGAGGCAAAGGACTTTATTGAGCAGAACTTAAAGTTCAAACTGCCCTCGGCCGGCGCAAGCCAGCAGCTTAAGATCAATCTGGGTAACGGACAAAACAGTCTGCCGCCATCGGCTGACATCACGATTACCAAGCGCACCATACCGAACCCGGTCGCCGGGGACAGTGCGGAGCACTACTATATGTATGTGCCGAGCAATGCAATCAGCTGGGCAGAGAGCTATAACAGCGCAAAGAGCTATTACTTGGAGGGCATGCAGGGCTATTTGGTTACCATTACCTCCCGCGACGAGGATTTGGCGCTGGATGCGATTACCACGCAGGCAGCTTGGTCCGGCGGCGCTCGCTTTCGCGGAATCAACGATGCGTCCTCCGTCCCCCACTGGTACAACAATTCCCTGCCTGCACCGGGCGTATTTGCAAACCAGAATGTCAGCGGAAATTCCGGCCCAGCCGAGGACCGCACGTTTCGCTGGCAGTCCGGACCGGAGACGAATATTGAGTATACGATGCAGGGATTCGGCGCCCTTCACGGTGCGTACACCAACTGGAAACCCGGAGAGCCCAACTCCCTGCGTCTCTGGCTACAGGGCTACGAGAGCTGTATGCAGGTACACTACGGTTCCAAATGGAACGACTTGAGAAATCATTACAGCGGTGTACGCGGATTTTTCGTAGAGTTCAGCCGCTATAATCAGAACGGCCAGAACAGCAATGATTCGGTTCCCGTGGTAACCTCTCAAAAGGTAATCGCACAGCGCAACGGTCAGACCTACTATTTCAGCAACTTAGACGATGCGGTGGAATGGTCCGGCCAGAACGGCAACGCGCCGCTCACCCTGCTTGGAGATGCGACGCTGACCCGTGATGTTCCGGCGGGTGTCAGCATCAATCCGGACGGCAATGCCATCACCGTTCCCCCGGGTGCGAATGTCGTAAATAACGGCACCATCGATTTAACGAATCCCTCGAGCAGGCTTCAGGTTCAGGGGTCCAACGGCAATATCAGCAATGCGGGAAACGGACAAATCACGCGGAAACTCACCGTCAAAATGAAGGATAGACACGTGACGGCGGGAGATACGCTCACATGGGCGCTCACGGACGCGGTTGTCACCGGAAGCTTGATTGGAAATGACCGTGTCAGTGCCATCCATGTGGATTTTGACAACAGCTCTACGGCATCGGAAAATCCCACCCTGCCGGTGACCGCTTCCGACCCGACAAGCTTTGACAACGGCACGAACGGCAGCAGAGCCCTCGGTACCTATATCATTACCTACCTGCCGGGTACCGTGACCAGAGATCCGCATCACTATACCGTTAAATTTGCCGCAAACGCCCCGGCGGGCCGCACGGCGAGCGGCTCTATGCCGGATCGCACGTTGGCGGGCGGTGCGAACGTGGATCTCACAAATCTCTTCAGCGTCGACGGTTTTGACTTTGCGGGCTGGACAGCCTCCGACGGAAAGACGTACGGGAACGGTGCGACGCCGAAGGATTTGACGAAAACAAACAACGGGGTGATTACACTCACGGCCAACTGGTCGCCGAAGAACTATGCGATTCAGTATACGACCAATGTGAATCCGAGTTCGCGCACCGCGGCCCAGGCAGTGAACCCGAATACGGCGACTTCTTATCGTGTGAGCGACCCGAATGTGACGCTTGCGCCCATGACCTGGCCCGGCTATACCTTCCAGGGCTGGTATGAGAATGCCGCGCTCAGCGGAACGCCGGTCACGCAGCTTATTACGAGCGCGATTCCGGCGAAGAATCGGCACTACTATGCAAAGTGGACGCCGAAAAATTACACGCTTTCCTACCAGCTCAACGATACGCCGAGCACAGCTGCGGTGAATCCGAATGCGGGCTTCACGTCCTATACGGTGGAGACTGCAAATTACACGCTCGCCGCGCCGACCAGAACCGGCTACAATTTCCTCGGCTGGTATCGCGACGCAGGGCTCACGACGCCCGCACCGGCGGTCATTGATACGGAGCAGGGTGACAGCAATCCGACCCGCATCTATGCAAAGTGGAGCGCGCCGCTGCAGTACAGCATTACTTACTACATGAATGACAGCGCAGGGCAGCGGGCGAGCAATCCGGCATCGAACCCCGGCAGCTTCAATGTGACCAGCCCGAACATCAATTTTGCGAATCCGACGAGAAGAGGCTATACCTTCCAGGGCTGGTATACGAATCCCGGACTCACAACTGCGATTTCCGGAATCAACACGAGTAGTCCCGCGAATATGCATAACTTCGTCCTCTATGCGAAGTGGAGCAGTGCAAACAGCTATACTGTGCGCTATCACTTGAATGACAGCACACCGGCGGGACATCTCGCAAACAATCCGAATACGCTGACCAACTATACGGTGCTGGATCCGGACACAACGCTTCGACCGGCAACAAGAACGGGTTACAACTTCCTCGGCTGGTACGATAACCCCGGCTTTACGGGAAGCCCGGTTTCTACGATACGCACGGCGGATGCGGCGAATAAAGATTTCTATGCGAAGTGGGATACAACACCGATTTCTTATCCGATTCGCTACTATCTGAATGACAGCACCCCGGCGGGACACCCGGCGACCAATCCGGCTGCGAATCTCACGAGTTACACGGTGCTCACGAACGGCAGCGGCACCATCACTGTGCTTCCGGCGCTTCGGAACGGCTATACCTTCCTCGGTTGGTATGACAATGCAGCGCTCACGGGCACGCCGATCGGAAGCTTCTCTGCGATGGATGCGGCGCCCAAGAACTTTTATGCAAAGTGGAGTGCGCCGAAAAGCTATACGGTGCAGTACAGCCTGAATGACGCTACCCCGGCAGGACACCCGGCGACCAATCCGAACACGGTTACGAGCTATACGGTATTGGATTCGAATGTCACCCTGGCTCCCGCAACGCGCACCGGCTATACGTTTGAGGGCTGGTACGATAACGCTGCGTTCTCGGGTTCTCCGATTACCGGCTTCCGAACGAGCGATGCGGCGAACAAGCACTATTATGCAAAGTGGAGTGCGGCAAAAAGTTATACGGTGAACTGGCATTTGAATGACAGTACACCGGCGGGACACCCGGCGACCAATCCGAACACGGTGGCAAGCTACACCGTTCTGGATTCGGATGTCACGATTCAGCCTGCAACGCGTACCGGCTACCGCTTCCTCGGGTGGTACGACAATCCGAGCTTTACGGGAACTCCGGTCACGACCCTCCGCACCATGGATGCGGCAAACAAGAATTACTATGCAAAGTGGGATGCAACGCCGATTTCGTATCCGATCAACTATGTGTTGAACGACGGCACGCCTGCGGGACACCCGGCGACCAATCCGGTTGCGAATCTCACGAGCTATACGGTGCTGACAAACGGCAGCGGCAACATAAGCCTCTTACCCGCGCTTCGAAACGGCTATACCTTCCTCGGTTGGTATGACAATGCGAGCTTCACGGGTTCTCCGATCAGCGCCTTTCCCGCGTCGGATGCTGCCGCAAAGACCTTCTATGCAAAGTGGAGCAGTGCAAACAACTATACAGTCAACTATACGCTGAACGATGCGACGCCTGCGGGACACCCGGCGACCAATCCGAATACCGTGACAAGTTATACGGTGTTGGACGCAAATGTCACGCTCTCCCCCGCAACGCGTAACGGTTATGACTTCGAGGGCTGGTATGACAACGCGGCGCTTACGGGGTCCCCGATTACCGGCTTTTCGACGAGCGATGCAACGAACAAGCACTATTATGCAAAGTGGAGTGCGGCAAAGAACTATGCCGTGCAGTGGAACTTAAATGACAGTGCGCCCGCGGGGCACCCGGCAAACAATCCGAACACCGTGACGAGCTACAGCGTTCTGGATGCAGATATTGCCCTGCAGCCCGCTGCCAGAACCGGTTACGATTTCCTCGGCTGGTATGAGAATGCCGCGCTCAGCGGTTCCCCGGTCACGACGCTTCGTACCGCGGATGCCGCGGATAAGCAGTACTATGCAAAATGGAGTGCCGCAAAGACGTATACGGTGCAATGGAATTTGAATGACAGTGCACCTGCGGGACACCCGGCAAGCAACCCGAATACAGTTGCAAGCTATACTGTTTTGGATGCGGATATGACCGTGCGTCCGGCGACTCGCCCCGGTTATAGTTTCCTCGGCTGGTTCGATAACCCGGGCCTCACGGGAACGCCGGTTTCTACGCTTCGCACCATGGATGCGGAGAATAAGAGTTACTATGCGAAATGGGATACCACGCCGATTACCTACCCAATTAACTACGTGCTGAATGACGGCACCCCGGCGGGGCACCCGGCGACCAATCCGGCGGCGAATCTCACAAGCTACACGGTGCTCACAAACGGCGGCGGCAATATCAACGTGGTGCCCGCGCTTCGAAACGGCTATACCTTTGGGGGCTGGTATGACAACCCGAGCTTTTCGGGTTCTCCGATTAACAGCTTCTCGGCGATGGATGCCGCCCCCAAGACTTTTTATGCAAAGTGGAGCAGTGCAAACAGCTACACCGTCACTTATACGCTGAATGACGGCACACCCGCAGGGCATCCTGCGACCAACCCGAACACGGTGAGTACCTACACGGTACTTGATTCGAGTGTCACGCTGCAGCCGGCTACGAGAACCGGCTACGACTTTGAGGGCTGGTACGACAACGCGGGTCTCAGCGGCACGCCGATTACGGGTTTCAATCCCGCAGACGCCGAAAATAAGCACTACTATGCAAAATGGAGTGCGGCAAAGAGCTATACGGTTCAGTGGAACCTGAATGACGGAATGCCCACAGGACACCCGGCGTCCAACCCGAATACGCTTACGAGCTATACGGTCGAAGATGCGGACATCACCGTCAACCCGGCCACCCGAAACGGCTATACCTTCCTCGGTTGGTATGACAACGCGGGCTTAACGGGTACGCCGGTGACGCGTATCCGCACGATGGATGCCGAGAACAAGCAGTACTACGCAAAGTGGAGTGCGGCCGACAGCTATACAATTGTATATACATTGAATGACGGAACACCGGCGGGACACCCGGCAAGCAATCCGAACACGGTCACGAGTTATACCGTACTCGACCCGAACATCACCCTGGCTCCGGCAACGCGCACCGGTTATGACTTTGAGGGCTGGTATGAGAACCCGGCATTTACGGGTTCCCCGGTCACAGGCTTCCCGGTC
>CAUVLB010000057.1:0-7108 GCA_963552595.1 uncultured Stomatobaculum sp.
TGTTTTGCGGAACAAAAGGCAAAAAACTTATTGAGTGTCGCAATCATTCGGAAAGCCCTCCTTCCTCCGCGCGGTCCCTCGCGCTGCTGTGTGCCTCCCACATTTTTCGGTAGAGCGGACTCTCTCTTAGCAGCGCCTCGTGCGTCCCGCAGGCCGCAATCTTCCCGTCCTGTACCACAACAATTTGATCCGCATTTACAATGGTCGAGAGCCGGTGCGCAATCACCAGCAGCGTTTTATTTTGCGCAAGCCTTGCCACGGAGCGCTGAATCAGCGCCTCATTTTCCGGATCCGCATAGGAGGTCGCCTCGTCCAAGATGAGGAGCGGAGCATCCTTCATCATCGCGCGGGCAATCGAAATGCGCTGGCGCTCACCGCCCGACAAATGCGCCCCGCTCCCGCCGACTACGGTGTCAAAACCGTTCTCGAGTTCTGCGATAAAGTCATAGCAGCCGCTGTCCCGCGCAACCTGTTCGACTTCCGCATCGCTTGCCCCTGGTCTTCCCATGCGTATGTTTTCCCGCACCGTCGTGTTAAAGAGAAAGCTGTCCTGAGAAACATAGGCAACTTGCCGGTTATAGTCCTCCGTCGAAAGCTCCCTTAAATCGACGCCGCCGAGGGTGATGCTGCCGTCCCCTACGTCCCAGAGGGAAGCAACCAGTTTTGCGATGGTCGACTTGCCGCTCCCCGAGGGACCGACCAGGGCCGTCACCTTTCCCTCCGGAATGCAAAGGTTTATGCCGTGCAGAACTTCTTTTTCCCCGTAGCCGAAACGCACATCGCAAAGCCGCACTTCGCTGCCTTTTGGCATGACGCGGCTCCCTACGGGGCGCGAGAGTTCCGGAAGCGTAAGGACAGCGTCAATCTCACCGAAGATTGAAGTCGCCTTGCCGATGCTGTCACTGTAGCTGAGTGCCGTAATGAGCGGCGTAATCAGACCGCAGGCGAGAATCAGTATCATCACATAGTCATGAAATGCGAGCGTGCCCTGCATCACAAACACCGCGCCGAGCGGAAGCACCGCAAGCAGGGTTGCCGGTGCAATCGTCATGCCGAGAGAAAAGGGCACGATGGTCGCCTGCATCCAGTCGGTGAAACTGTTCGCGTTCTCCTCGGCCGCGCGCGCAAAGCGGGCATAGGAGCTCTCCGCCTTTCCGAAGGCCTTGATGACCTCAATGCCGCCGATATACTCGACCGCCGTATCATTCAGCGCCTTGGTAGTCTCCTGCGTTCTGCGGAAGGGGCGCTCGTAGTCGCGAAACATCGCCATCAGGCAGAGCAGCGTAAGCGGCAGGGTCGCGAGCGATAAGAGCGCCATGCGCCAATCGATGCGGCAGAGATACAAAAACATGAGGAGCGGCGCAAGCAAGTTTGCCGTAACTTCCGGCACCACATGCGCAAGTGTCGTCTCAATCGCATCCGTTCGCTCGACCATGATGTTTTTGAGCGCGCCGGACGGTGTCTCGCGCACCGTTCCGAGCGGCAGGCGCGCAAGCTTTTCTAAGAGTGCCGTCCGTATCCCCGCAATCAACGCAAAGGTCGTTTTGTGTGACAGGTTGGTCGAGAGCGTGTGAAAAACGATACCGAGCACAATAAAAAGTGCCATCACAGCTCCCTCTCGAAGAAACACGGCATAGTCGCGCTCTCCAAGGAGAAGCTCTTTTACCATGCGCCCCATCACAAAATACGGCGCCATGGAGCAGAGAACTCCAACACAGGCCAGCACCACGCTCTTTTGATAGCTCGCCTTGCTCACCGCAGCGAACTTTGCCACATAGTTAAGAAACCTTTTTTCCCGGCTCTGCGCCTGCCCTTTTTCTTTGCTTGTTTCCGCCATACATATCTCCCCCTTTTTACACCCGGACTGCGCCTGTTTGCCAGCCCGAAACCGACTTGCGCACATTGATTAGATGAATCTAACCATTTGATTCCATGATAGCACTCCGTTTTTGTAAATAACAGTCCCTCTTAGCGCTTTTTTTCTGCCCCCCTCCAAATATAAAAAAAACGGCCCCGACACAGAATTTCCTCTGTGCCGAGACCGCTCTCTTTTCGGAACCGATTTTGTTACTTTTTACGCTTCCCTTCGGACAGCGCACACACATTGAGACTCAGAGATTTTTGACAGCTGTCACCTCATAGTCCTTCTCTTCCACAGCTCGCTTAAGCGTCTCATCGCTGACTTCCGCATTCAGCTCCACGACCGCAGCGCCCTTCTCGTGGCTCACGTCCGCACTCTGAACGCCAGGCAGTGCCTCAAGCGCCTTCTTGACCGTCGCCTCGCAGTGTCCGCACATCATACCCTTGATTGTAAGTTCCTTCTTCATAACATCTCCTTCCTCGCCCGCCAAGGCGCTTGCGGCTTCCAAGAGCCGCCCCGATTGGTTTACCGTAACAGGATGCCGCAGCGGCCTGTCGTGCCGCGCATCGTGCACGCGGAACAAATTAAGGCGCAGCGCATTGCTCACCACGCAGACACTCGAGAGGCTCATCGCTAAGGCCCCGAGCATCGGGTTCATCGCAATGCCGAAGAAGTGCAGGTAAGCGCCCGCCGCCGTCGGAATCAGAAGCACATTGTAGATGAGTGCCCAGAAGAGGTTCTCCAGAATGTTCCGGTAGGTCGCACGGCTCAAGCGAATGGCCGCCGTGACATCCGTGAGGCGGCTCTTCATCAGCACCACATCCGCCGCATCGATGGCCACATCCGCGCCCGCACCGATTGCAATGCCTATGTTCGCGCGGGTCAGCGCCGGCGCGTCATTGATGCCGTCACCGACCATGGCGACCTTGCCCTTCTCCTGAAGCGCCCGGATTACGGCCTCCTTGCCGTCCGGCAGCACACCCGCCACAACCTCGTTGACGCCCGCCTGCTTACCGATGGCCTCGGCCGTCTTTTGGTTGTCACCGGTCAGCATGACCACATGGATACCGAGTTTTTTAAGCTCTGCGATTGCCTCCGCGCTGTCCTCCTTCATCGTATCCGCGACCGCAATGATACCGAGGAGCTCTTGTCCCGCCGCAAAGTAGAGCGGTGTCTTTCCCGCCGCGGCAAGCGCATCTGCGGCCGCCGCAAGTTCTGCGGGAATTTCTGCCTTGCCGCTCACAAAGTTCAGGTTGCCGGCAAAAAGGCGCACACCGTTTTGCACGGCACTTAAACCGTTGCCGGGGAGCGCCGCAAACTCATCGACCTCCTCCAAGGGAAGCCCCTGCTCCTTTGCGTACGCGACGACCGCCTTTGCGAGCGGATGCTCACTCTTTGCCTCGAGCGCATAGGCCGCGCGGAACAGCGTATCCCGGTCGCCGACCGGCAGCACATCCGTCACAACCGGTGTTCCGTTCGTGATGGTACCGGTCTTATCGAGCGCCACAATCTGCACATTTCCTGTTTCCTGCAAGGCCTCGGCGTTCTTGAATAAAATGCCCTGTCTCGCGCCGACACCGTTGCCGACCATGATGGCCACCGGGGTAGCAAGTCCCAGTGCACAGGGGCAGCTCACCACCAGCACCGAAATGCCGCGCGCCAGCGAAAAGCCTATGCTTCCGCCCGCGAGAAGCCAGATGACGGTGGTCACGACCGCCACCAGAATGACCGCCGGCACAAAAACACCGGAGATTTGATCCGCGAGTTTTGCGACCGGTGCCTTGGTCGCCGCCGCATCGCTGACCATCTTGATAATCTGCGCGAGGGTCGAATCCTCCCCGACCCGAATCGCGCGGCACTCAAGGAAGCCCGACTGGTTCAGAGTGGCTGACTTCACCTCATCGCCGACCGCCTTGTCGACCGGCAAACTCTCGCCGGTCAGCGCGGCTTCGTTGACCGCACTGTTTCCGGAGACCACAAGGCCGTCCACCGGAATATTTTCGCCCGGCTTCACGCGGAAGATGTCGCCGACCTTGACCGCATCGACCGGAACCGTAACTTCCTCTCCGTTTCTTACAACTCTTGCGGTCTTCGGCGCGAGCTTCATGAGCGACTTTAAGGCGCTCGTCGTCTTGCCCTTTGAGTAGGCCTCGAGCATCTTGCCGACTGTAATCAGAGCGAGTACCATGGCGGCCGTCTCAAAGTAAAACTCCATCATGTATTCCATGACCTTGGCCTGATTTCCGTCCACCACAGCCCGCGTCATCAGAAAGAGAATCACGGTGGAGTAGAGGAAGGCCGCCGAGGCGCCAATTGCAATCAGCGCATCCATATTCGGCGCGCCGTGGAACAGACTCTGAAAACCGTTCACAAAGAACTTCTGGTTCACGACCATAATTGCCGCCGCAAGGAGGAGCTGCAGCAGGCCCATGGCCACATGGTTTCCGTCAAAGAATGCCGGGAGCGGCCAGCCCCACATCATATGTCCCATTGTGAGATAAAGGAGCGGCAGAAGAAATAAAATCGATGCAACAAGCCGCCGCTTCATCTTCGGCGTCTCCCTGTCTTTTAGCGCATCTTCCTCGGCCGCGAGCTTCGCCTGAAAACTTCCGTGGCTCTGCTCCTCCGCAACCTTCTCCGCCGCGCCGTAACCCGCCGCCTCGACCGCCTGTATGACCTCGCTTGACGTCACATCGCCCTCAACACCCATGGAGTTCGTGAGCAAACTCACCGAGCAACTTTTCACCCCCGGCAGCTTTGACACCGCCTTCTCGACCCGCGTCTGGCAGGCCGCACAGCTCATTCCGCTGACTGTATATTGCTTCATCTTACCTTCTTTCCGAACACTTGCCGACTGCAATCAAAACCGCCTCCGCTGTCTCATTTCATGAGCTTCTGCAAGGTTCTGACCAGCTCATCCAGCTTCTCCGTGCTGCCCTCGCGCACATCCTCCGCGACACAGGACTTTAAGTGTGCCGCAAGCAGCACCTTGGTAAAGCTGTTCAGCGCGCAGTTCGCCGCCGAAACCTGATTCAGAATGTCAATGCAGTAGGCATCTTCCTCGAGCATCTTCTTCACGCCGCGTATCTGTCCCTCAATGCGGTTCAGCCGATTTAAGAGCTGTCTCTGCTCTGCTTCATCCCGCACTTTTTTCATCCCGCTGCAATGGGGACAGGCCGTCTCTTGTTTCTCCGCCACAACTTCGCCTCCTTTTGACCACATACCCCATAGGGGTACTTTTATCTGTCGCCATATTATACCCCTATACCGTATCTGTCAAGCGCTTGCTTCGAACGAAAAAAACAGCCAAGGCGAATTGCTCCGCCTTGACTGCGTTTTACACTTCCTATCATTCGGCCTTCCCGCCGTGCTTTTCGCCGGATTCCTCTGACTCCCCGGAAGGTACGCTGCAGCGCCCCAGCTCCAGGAGCCGCGCAAGTTCCGCAAAATCCGTCTTCACGAGCACACAGTTTCCGAGTGTTTTCGGCTCGATCAGCGTGATGCTGTCGCCCCTGCGCTTCTTGTCGGCGCGCGCCGCCGCGAGAATGCGCTCGCTCGGCAAATCCGTGGTGTTCGGTAGCTTATACTTTGCAAGGAGCTTTTCCAGTATCTTCTCGCAGCTCGCCGGGCAGCGGCCGTCCCGCACCAGCGCACGCGTCATAATCGCCATGCCGATTGCGACACAGTCGCCGTGGAAAAGCTTATAATTCATCTCCCGCTCGATGGCATGTCCCAGGGTGTGTCCGAAGTTTAAAATCTGGCGCTCGCCGAAATCCTGCTCATCCTCCGCGACCACATCGCGCTTTAAGCGCACGCACTGGGCAATCACGCGCTCCCGCTTCCGCTCGGCATCCTCGGTCAGCAGAAGTTCCAGGAGTTCCTTACTCCGTATCATGCCGTACTTGATGACTTCCGCCATGCCCTCTTCAAACACTTCCTGCGGCAGGGTCTCTAGGGTCTGAATATCGCAGATCACGAGATAGGGCTGCGTGAAGGTGCCGACCAAATTCTTGCCCTCCGGTAAATCCACCGCGGTCTTTCCGCCGACCGAGGAATCTACCATTGCGAGCAGCGAGGTCGGCACCTGAATGCAGGGTACCCCCCGGAGGTAAAGAGATGCCGCAAGCCCCGCGAGATCTCCGGTCACGCCGCCGCCGAGCGCCACTACGACATCCTCCCTTGTGAGCTCCTGCTTCGCAAAGAAGGTGAGCAGCTCAAGAAGGGTCCCCGGGTTCTTCGATGCCTCTCCGGCCGGAAAGGTAAACGTCGTCACCTCAAAGCCTGAGCCCTTAAGGGTCTCCTCCGTTTGCGCCGCGTAGAGCGGTCCCACATTGGAATCCGTCACGATGACCGCTCTCCGACCGCGGAGCAGCGCCGCTGCCCGCAGGCCGAGCTCCGAGAGCACGCCCTCGCCTATGATCACCTCATAGATTCTTGATGCCCGCACCAGAACCTGTTCCATAAAGTTCCTCCTCCGTCACCGGCGCCGCGCACCGGATGAGCTCTCTTATTTTTTTCTCTCTGCGACCGCACTCAGGCATTCGCCTCTTCGGTCGCCTTTCGAATCAGGGTAATTGCGCGCGCCACATCCGCGAACTGCTCCGGGCGCAGGGACTGTGCACCGTCCGAGAGCGCGTGCGGCGGATCGTTGTGCACCTCGATCGAGAGACCGTCCGCACCGGAGGCCACAGCCGCCATGGCCATGGACTTCACATAGCGTGCCACGCCCGTCGCATGGCTCGGGTCCACAATCACCGGAAGGTGGGAGAGCTCGTGCAGCACCGGAACCGCCGAAAGATCCAGGGTATTTCTGGTGGCCGTCTCGTAGGTGCGTATGCCGCGCTCGCAGAGAATCACGTTCTCATTGCCCGAACTCATGATGTACTCGGCGCTCATTAAGAGCTCCTTGATTGTATTCGCAAGTCCGCGCTTTAAGAGGATGGGCTTATTCAGCTTGCCGAGCTCCTTTAAGAGCTCAAAGTTCTGCATGTTGCGCGCACCGACCTGAATCACGTCCACCTCCTCAAAGAGCGGAATGTGCTCGGCGCTCATAATCTCCGTCACAATCGGAAGACCCGTTGCCTTCTTCGCCTCGAGCAGAAGGCGCAACCCTTCCGCCTTTAAGCCCTGGAAATCATAGGGGGAAGTGAGCGGCTTAAATGCGCCGCCGCGGAGCATGGTTGCGCCCGCAGCCTTCACGCTCTGCGCGACAAAGATAATCTGCTCCTCGCTCTCCACCGAGCAGGG
>CAUVLB010000058.1:0-7007 GCA_963552595.1 uncultured Stomatobaculum sp.
ATAAACTCGACTTCCTCTTCGCTAAGCGAGCCGAAACCGCTCTGCCCCTGCACGGATTCCGCGTAAAAGCGCTGCGCAGCGTCGTGAAGTCGCCTTGTCTCCTCGGTGTCGAGACGCACATTGCGTTCTTCCGCCATGCCGTTCATCGCGCTGAGCTCATAGAAAAACTCCCTGAGCTCTTCGAAGTAGGCCTCCGAAAAGATCTTGGTTCCGGCACTCACGCGTTTCTCCCAGATTTCACTCCCGTAGACCGCCTCGGTCTCCTGCCGCGCGGAAGCGATGATCAGCAACAGCTGGTTTTCGCTGTAGGGGAGCGCCGTATTCGCGACTGTCTCCTCCTTTTTTTTGCCGCCGCAGGCCGTAACGATCAGACAACACAACATGACAAGAAGCAGGGTGAGAAACTTCTCACCCCGCTTCCGCAAACGACTTGTTCTCTCTCTCATCAATCTCGTACCCATCCTCCTCAGCGGTAAAAGCCGTATTCCGCGACGAGCGCAACCAGTATGCCGACCAAAACGCCAGCCATCACCTGCAGCGGCGTATGCCCTACCAGCTCCTTCAGCTTCACGGGGAACAAATCCGGGTCTTCCATCTTCCAGAAATCCGTCTCCATCATCTTGTTCAGGAGCTTCGACTGTTTTCCCGTCTCCTGCCTAACGCCGATTGCGTCTGTCATCACAATCATCGCAAGGATGAAGCTGATTGCAAACTCAAAGGAACTGACGCCGCGGCAATAGGCCGCGCTCACGGTGAGCGCCGTGACCGTCGCACTGTGCGAGCTCGGCATACCGCCGTTCCCGAGCAGGCGACCCAGGTCCATGCTTCCTGTCGTCCGATATTCAAACAGGAATTTGACCAGCTGTGCCACAAAAAAACCGAGCACGGCGCTGATCAGCACCTGGTTCGCTTGCAATTGATGAAATATACTCATGCAACCCTTCCCTTATTTTCCTCACCTGCGGACTCAATAGCCGATCAGCCAGTCGTAAAGCTCCTGATACTTGAGCGCCGACTGATGCCAGGAGTAATCCGCCTGCATCGCGCGGTCCACAATGTGATTCCAGTCCCGGCGCCGTTCCGTGTAGACCCACTTTGCGAAGCGGATGCAATCGAGCATCTCGTGGGCGTTATAGTTCGTGAAGCAGAAGCCGGTTCCCGTGTTTTCAAACTGATTGTAAGGCTCAACGGTGTCCTTTAAGCCGCCGGTTTCGCGCACAATGGGAAGCGTTCCGTAATGGAGTGCCACCATCTGCGAGAGACCGCAGGGCTCAAAGAGCGAGGGCATCAGATACGCATCCGCACCCGCATAAATCGCGTGCGCCACATCGTCCGAATAGTAAATCTGCGCCGAGAGCTTGTCGTGATACTTCCAGTCGTAGTGGCGGAACAGATTCTCGTAGCGCTCTTCGCCGGTGCCGAGCACCACAAACTGCAAGTCTTCCTGACAGAGCTCCTCAATGACGCCCTGAATGAGGTCAAAGCCTTTCTGGTCGGTGAGACGGGACACAACACCGATTACAAACTTCTTCTCGTCGACCGGCAGTCCCAGGCGCTCCTGCAGCGCGGTTTTGTTCTTTTTCTTCTCGTGGCGGAAGGTCCTCACATCGTACTGTCGCGCAATTTTGGGATCCGTCGCCGGCTCAAACTCGCGGTAGTCAATGCCGTTCACAATACCGCGGAGTGAGTTGCGCCGTGCACGCATGAGCCCGTCTAAGCCCTCTCCGTAAAACGGTGTCTGAATTTCCTCGGCATAGGTGGGACTCACGGTTGTCACCGCATCCGCATAGACGATGCCGCCCTTTAAGTAATTTCCGTTTTTATAGGACTCCAGTTTATCCGGCGTGAAGAAGTAGTCGGAGAGGCCGGTGATTCGCTGAATGGTCTCGACATCCCATACGCCCTGGAACTTCAGATTATGTATGGTCATCACGGACTTGATACCTTGGAAGAACTCGCCGCCCGCAAAACGCTCTTTCAGATAGACCGGAATGAGGCCGGTCTGCCAATCATGACAGTGTATGACTTCCGGGCGGAAGCCGATCAGCGGAAGGGCCGAGAGCACCGCGCGAGAGAAGAAAGCAAATTTCTCGAGGTCGTAGAGCCAGTCGCCGTAGGGACGCGGACCCCCGAAATAGCCCTCGTTGTCGATGAAATAAAAGGTGACACCGTTTTCCACATACTTTAACACGCCGACATAGCGGTCCGCACCGTTAAAGTCCATGTAAAAATGAGTCACATATTCCATCTCGTTCCGGTAGCGCTCCGGAATCGCGAGATACTTCGGGAGCATGACGCGCACATCAAAGTATCTCGAATCGAAACAGGCCGGCAGGGATCCGGCGACATCTGCGAGCCCTCCGGTCTTTATGAAGGGTACCGCCTCAGACGCAGCAAATAAGATGTTCTTCATCTCATTCCTTCCTTTCTCTTCTCTGCAAGTTGTTTCATTTCTTCCGCTGTCTTTAAGACGCCTTCGGTGATTTCCGCACCGCCGATCAGACGTCCGAGCTCTCGGTAGAGAGCCTCTCCCCGGATCTCGCGAATTTCGGTCTCGCTGCGACTTCCGTCCGTCTCCTTCTCAATGAGGTAGTGGTGATCCGCCATGGCCGCGAGCTGCGGGAGATGGGTGATGCAGAGCACCTGGCGGGAACGGCTGATTTCCATCAGCTTTTCCGAGACCAGCTGAGCCGTGCGCCCGCTGATGCCGGCATCGATTTCATCAAAAATCAAGGTCTCGACTCTGTCGTTTGCCGCGAGCACCGCGCGGAGTGCGAGCATCACGCGGGACAACTCGCCGCCGCTCGCAATCTGGCGCAGCGGCTTGACCTCTTCGCCCGGATTGGTGCGAATATAGAACTCTGCGCTCTCGCCGCCCTTTTCTGTGTACTCGCCGAGTGCTTCGAAGCGAATTTCAAAGTGCGCGTCCTTGAAGTTCAGTTCCGCGAGCTCCCGCTCAACGCGCATTGCCAGCGCCTCTGCCGCGCTGTGCCGAAATGACCGCAGCGTTTCCGCCGCCGCCTTGAGAGCCGCTTCCGCAGCTTCGCTCTGCTGCTTTAAAAGCGCCGCATCCCGGATGAGCGCTTCAATCTCCGCCGCGCGCGTCTCTTTTTCCGCGAGCAGGGAAAGGAGTCCCGCCTCGTCGCAGTCGTACTTTGCCTCCAGGTGTCGGATTAAATCGAGGCGCTCGCCGAGCCGGTTTAAACTCTCCTCATCGCTCTCGATTTGGCCGCGCTCCGTTCGCACGGCTTCCTCCGCATCCTGTAAGAGGGCATCCAACTCTGTCAGCTGTCCCTCCAGGTCGCCGAGCGCCTCCGAATAACGCAGCACGGAACGCACGGCGCGCAGGGCTTCGCTGATCGCGTCGGTCTGTAACGCCGCCTCCGCAATCCCGAGTGCCTCTTCCAGTCGCGCCGCATTTTTGGCACGGGTATAGGCCGCGGCGAGTTCTGCCTCTTCGCCGGGGCGTATGCCGCTCTCCGAGAGCTCTCTCAGCTCAAAAGAAAGTAAATCCGCCTCGCGAAGCAGAGCCGCGCGGTCTGCGCTCTCGCGCTCTCTTTTCTTCAGCGCGCGGTAATTTCGATAGGCGGCCGCATAGGCCTCTTTTGCCGCCAGTCCCTCGGATGCAAGGCTCTCGTCGAGCAGTTCTCCGTGCATCTCGATCGAAAACAGAGTCTGCACCTCATGCTGCCCGTGAATATCAATCAGCAGAGCCGCGAGCTCCTTTAACTGCCGCGCTGTGGCCGCCTCTCCGTTAATTCGGGACAGGCTCCGGTTCTTTTGAATCTTTCGGCTCACAATGACCGTTCCGTCCTCTTCCGGAAATACGGAAAGTGCGGCGAGCTTTTCCCGCAGTTCTTGCCGCTCGACGGAAAAAATGAGCTCCAAATATGCCGCCTCTTCACCGCTCCGTATCATGTCCTTGCCCGTCTTTGCGCCGAGCAGGGCGGAAATGGAGTCGATCAATATGGATTTTCCGGCGCCGGTCTCACCGGAGAGCACCGTGAACCCCTCCTCAAACGAGAGGCTTGCCTCCCGAATCAAGGCAAAGTTCTTCACCCGCAATCCTAGCAGCATAAGTCACCTCAACCCACAATCATTTTTCTGACCTGTTCCATGAGGAGCAGCGCATCATCCGTGGAACGCGTCGCGCAGAAGACCGTGTCATCGCCCGCGACACAGCCTACCGCCTCGTGGAGGTGCATTGCGTCAAGCGAAGCGGCAACCGCCATGGCCATACCGGCCACGGTTTTCACAACCAGGATATTCTGTGCCCTGTCCATGCCGACATAGCTGTCCCGCAGGATGCGGACATACTTTTCAATCTTCGGATCCTCGTTCTGCATGACGGTATAGCGCTGCTTGCCGTCTTCCGTAGCGACCTTGGTGAGACGCATCTCACGGATGTCACGGGACACGGTCGCCTGGGTCACGCGGAACCCTGCCACACGAAGCTCTTCGACCAGCTCTTCCTGCGTCTCGATTTCTTTCTTACCAATCAACTCAACAATTTTGGAATGTCTCTCTAACTTCATCTGCCCCCCTCATAGCGCAGTCATCTTGTTGCGCAATTGTGCCAAAAAACTTTCCGCCCCGATGCGGATAACCGGTGTTGTCAGCTTGCTCTCCGAGATGCGCACGCTGTCGCCGCCGAGCAACTGCTCGGTCGTTGCGCCGTCAAAGTCTGCGCTCTGAATGCCCCGCTCTTCCGGCGGTATGCATACCTCGAGCTCATCCTCCGCGCGAAACACAATGCTCGCGCGATACAGCGAGTGCGGACATATCGGTGTCAAGACTGTCATTCGGGCAACCGGATCGATGACGGGTCCCCCCGCACTTAAGTTATAAGCGGTCGACCCGGTCGGCGTTGATATAATAATACCATCCGCCTTATATTCATTCAAGAACGCACCGTTCACTTTGATGCGAAAATGCACCGGCCCTGTGCTGTATTTTCGGGAAACAACCACTTCATTCAGGGCGAGCCACTCGCGGTCGCGCGGGCTCTCGTGCCCGTTCCGGATAATACGCCCCTGGAGCATCATGCGCTCTTCGATTGTAAAATCATCCAAAATCAGTTTTTCCAAAACCTGCGGAATTTCTGTATCCTTACTCGCAACGGTGAGATACCCCATGTGCCCGAGGTTGATGCCGGCGAGCGGGAGGCCGCTCCCTGCAAGTCCCCTCGCAGCCCGAATCAGGGTTCCGTCGCCGCCGAGTGTAATGACACAGTCATAGTCGTCGGCCTTGACGCCTGTCGTACTTTGTTCCTCAATGTCCACGCGCTGCGCGCCGAGCCTAAGGAGCTGCTCCCGCACGGCCTTTGCCTTCTCATCCGCCTGCTCTTTCCTGCGGTTTAAAAAGAGTAAAAAGCGCTTCATTTCTTTCCCCCCGCAAGTGTCTCATGCGCCGCCGCAACCACAGCGCGCGCGGTCTCCGCCGTCACGCCATCGGGCAGCTCCTCATCCTCCGTAACGGAGCGGAGCCAAATCAAATACTCGATATTGCCCTCCGGACCGCGGATCGGAGAAAAGCTTAAGCCGAGCGGCGCAAAGCGCGAAGCTGCCGCATAAGCGAGCACATTTTCGATGACTTCGACATGGACCTTTGCGTCCCGCACCACGCCGTGCTTGCCGACCTGCTCTCTCCCAGCCTCAAACTGGGGTTTGATGAGGGCCACCACTTCTGCCTCCGCGGCGAGCAAAGCGCGCACTGCGGGCAGAACCTTCGACAGAGAGATAAAAGAGACATCGATCGAAGAAAAGGCCACTTCCTCCGGGACCTCTTCCCGCGTCGCATAGCGTATATTGGTCTTCTCAAGACACACGACGCGCGGGTCGTTTCTCAGCTTCCAGTCGAGCTGACCGTGGCCCACATCGACCGCATAGACCTTCTCGGCCCCCTGCTGCAGCATGCAGTCCGTAAAACCGCCGGTCGAAGCGCCGACATCCATACAAATTTTCCCGGCGAGCGAGAGCGGAAACTCCTTCAGCGCTTTTTCAAGCTTTAAGCCGCCGCGACTTACATAGGGGAGGCGATTTCCGCGCACTTCGATCGTGACCTCGGACGGGAAATTCTGTCCCGCCTTGTCCTCTCTCTGCCCATCCACATATACCAGACCCGCCATGATGAGCGCCTTTGCCTTCTCGCGGCTCGCCGCGAGACCGCGCTCCGTCATCAGAACGTCCAGTCTTTCCTTCATTCCCTTTCCTTCCCCCTGCTCACCAATGATACTTTTCGCGCAACACCGCGACAACGGAATCCGAATCGATTCCGAGATGACGCCGAAGCACAGAGACATCGCCGTGCTCCACATAGGCATCCGGCAAAGCAATGTGCGTCACCGAGAGCTCCTTTTCCTGCGACGAAGCCCACTCGGCCACCTCGAGCCCGAAGCCGCCGCGGAGCACATTCTCCTCGAGCGTCACAAAGTTCTCGTGGGTCTCTGCGAGTTCCGAGAGCAGTTCCCTGTCGATCGGCTTTGCAAAGCGCATGTTGACCAGCGTGCAGGGCTGTCCGAGCGCCTTTAGTTTCTCTCTGACATGCTCCGCCGTACTCACCATGCTGCCGAGCGCTAGCAAAGCTGTCTTCTTTTCCCGAAAGAGGAGCTCTGCCTTGCCGAATTGTATCGGCTCCCTGAATTCCTCCAATCCGCGATAGGCCTTGCCGCGCGGATAGCGAATTGCGATCGGGCCGCCGTAAGAAAAGGCAAAGCGAAGCTCTGCCTCGAGTTCCCACAGGTTCTTCGGCGCAAGTACGGTCATATTCGGGATGCAGCCGAGATACGAGAGATCGAAGACACCCTGGTGTGTCTCTCCGTCCGCGCCGACCAGCCCGGCGCGGTCTATCGCAAAGACCACCGGCAGGTTCTGGATGCAGACATCGTGCAGCACCTGGTCAAAACCGCGCTGTAAAAAGGACGAGTACACCGCGACCACAGGCTTCATGCCGCCCGCCGCAAGCCCCGCAGCACTCGTCACCGCGTGCTGCTCGGCGATGCCCACATC
>CAUVLB010000059.1:0-6966 GCA_963552595.1 uncultured Stomatobaculum sp.
GCACGGATTCCGTTCATCCCATAAAGTCGGAAACAGCTCAAACTCCTTGAAGCCGAGCGACCGGTAAAACCGGTTCGTGGCATCATACGCAGCATAACGTCCCATTTGTACCGTCTTCACTTGCATAAACGAATATCCGTGATTTCGGGCCGCTGTTTTTGCCTGCTCGAACAGTTTCCGCCCTATGCCTCTTCTATGATAGTCTTTTAATATGCCCATCACGGAGAGTTCTACGGTTTCTTTTCCCGTCTCTTTTAGGCAAAGAAAACCGATCGGTTTTTCCGCATCCAAGGCCGCAAAAAACGGCTGCGCTGCGCTTTCTTTTATGTATTGCTCTCTTGCTTCGGGAATGCCGAACCACTCGGGAAGCGCTTCCAGTATACTGCGGGAAATCCTCTGCTTCTCTGCCGCTTCCTCGACGCTGACAATTCTTATGCCGGAAGCATCTGTTTTACCATTGTCAGCCACAAGGCGATACACAAAATTCAAGCAATCCGGAACGATATCATCTATGTATCCGGAATCAACGAATCCGGCTTTCTCATAGACACGGATTGCCTGCACATCTTCCCTTTTTACACATACCTCAACACAAGCATATTTCTGTTCTGCTTTGAGCGCGACAAGAATGAGCTCTAATGCTCGAAATCCGTATCCTTGGCCCTGAAATTTCTTATCAATCATAAACTGCTGCAATTCATAGCAAGCCGGTTCATCATCCATATCCCGTACCATAGCCAAACCAACGGGAGTTCCGTCCGCAACAATGCCAATGACTTTTGCGCGGGAATTACGATAGACATACCCTCTTGCTATGATACCGATATTACTTGCAAGAAATGTTTTTTGACTTTCATCAACGGATAGTCCGGCGAAATCCATCCAGTTCTCTTCGCTTAATTCAACTAAGTTTACCATTTTTATTCTCCGACCTTTAATGGTTCCTGGGATTCACTTATAAGAAAAGAGCTGATAGCTCTTTTCTTATAAGAAACTGCATTTCTCTATACCTCAGAAATCGGAAATGTCGATCGGCGCCGATATCTTCTTGGCAACAATATAAAATCTGTGAATACTCCCCTCAAGCAATCCGTCTCTTTCAATGCTTTTCTGTGCCTCAAGCAAATGTTCAAAGCAGCTTTCAACGGAAAATCCCGGAAACTCCCATTCGATAATTCTTGCAAACCAAACAAGCGCTCCGACATCAAAGAAACGGATTGGCCGTCGGACTTCTCCGCTTTCCAGTATCTCAAAACCATGTTCGAAAAGTTCCGCTTTTTTAACCTCCAGATATTGCTTTGGATATGGTACTTCTGTGAGCTGAGGAAGCAGAAGCTCAACCAATTCCCGATCATTTTCGGCACCTACCTGCTGTGTTAGGAACAACCCTTCTGATTTTAATACGCGCCGCAGTTCTGCAGCGTCATAGTCTCCATGCCGGTTGGTGACAATATCAAAGCTTTGATCAGAAAACGGAAGCTTATCTCCTCCTTCCGCCGCTTTGAACTCAATTCCCAGCGGAAGCAAAACCTTTTTGCACAGTTCCACATTCGGCGGATAGCCTTCGATTGCCGCCGTATTTTCATAGGGGTGTCGGAAAGTAAGCAAAAACTCTCCGCCACCGGTTTCCATATCCATTAGTTTCATGCTGTCGTTCCGATATTTTTGAATAATCTTTCCAAAATCCCACGGTAAATCATCTTCTTCCGTATACCTGCCATGAATATGAGAAAAATCCCATCCGTGAATACGGGCGATTTCCTCCTCTCTTTTCCAGCTTTCCTTTTGTTGTTCTACCGTCATATGAACTTCCTTCTCCTCAGGCATTTCTGAAAACCATAATATTTAATTAGTAACTTACACCTTATATCGCCTGCCCCAGCAGCCAGTCAACTACATTCACAACCTGCACACCATTGTAATTTCCCTGGCTGAAACGGTCCAAGGTAAGAATGGTCTTTGGATAGTTGTCCCGCACTTTTTGCAGTGGAGCTATTTCCCTGTCGAATGTTGTCTGTTCCGTCAGATTTGCTGTCACCTGATAATATTCATAGATTCCATCTTTTCTGACAACAAAGTCAATCTCCAGTTCTCCAAGCTTTCCGACCCATACCTCATATCCACGTCTCTTGAGCTCAAAGAAAATCACGTTCTCCAATGAAAAACCAAGATCATACATTTGCTTCGGAAGAATAAGGTTACGTATTCCAAGGTCCGAAATATAATATTTTGACACATTTTTCAGAAGCTGCTTTCCGGAGATGTTGATGGGACTTACTTCATAGAAAATATACGGCTCCACCAGCGCTTCAACATAATCAGCCACTGTGGACTGAGAAACTTTTCTTCCTGTGGATGTAATAAACCCAGCTATTTTTTTTACGGAAATCGGGCTTCCCACACTGCCTGCCAGAAACCTGGATATGTTTTTCAAAAGGCTTACATCGTTGATCTTCCGCTTGTTAGGATCATCGATCTTTCGCATTTCCCGTTCTTCAATATCTTTGATCAGAATGGTATTGTAGATTCCCTCCAGATAGGTATGAACTTTGTTTGTATCCTTTCCAAGCATTGCCACAAAGGGAAATCCGCCGAACCCCAGATAGTCGGAAAATGTCCTGTCAGGATTTTTGCCTCCCGCCGCATCCATATATTCACGGAAAGACAACGGCAGCATATTGATTTCAACATATCGGCCTGACAGAAGCGTTGCCAGTTCGCCTGACAGCAGAAATGCATTGGACCCGGTAATATAGACATCTACGCCTTCCTTGATATAGAGACTGTCTACCACCTTTTCGAACTGGTTCACCTTCTGAACCTCATCCAGAAAAATATAGACCGGCCGCAGCTCTCCTATCCTCTCGGTAATATATTGATACAACTTCTTATAATCTAAGAGATCCTCATATGCCAGATCCTCGAAATTGATACTGATGATCTGTTCCTTACTGACGCCTTCGGCCTGTATTTGCTCCCGGTATTCTGCGAGAAGTGTCGACTTGCCCGATCTGCGGATCCCGGTGATCACCTTGATTACCTTCTCATCTTTCCACTGATCAAGAAGCTCGAGATATTCCTTTCTCTGTATCATAAAAGACCTCCTGTCTGATCTGCATTCATTTTAATGCAGGCCAGACAGAAGGTCAACACGTATCCCGATTTCGGTATAAATATCTGTATTATTTATTTATGTCCCGGTTCCGAAATTTATTCCAACTCAATCGTCCCCGGCGGTTTCGAGGTCAGATCGTAGAACACGCGGTTCACGCCCTTCACCTCGTTCACGATGCGGTTCATGACGGTCTGGAGCACCGCAAACGGAATTTCCGCGCACTCGGCGGTCATGAAGTCGTCCGTCTTCACCGCGCGGAGCGCAACGGCGTAGTCGTAGGTGCGGAAATCGCCCATTACGCCGACGGAGCGGAGGTTCGTGAGGGCTGCGAAGTACTGGCTGAGCTCTCGCGCAAGGCCTGCTTTCTGAATCTCCTCGCGGTAGATGCTGTCTGCCTCCTGGACTATCTTAACCTTCTCCGGCGTGACTTCGCCGATGATGCGAACGCCGAGTCCCGGGCCCGGGAAGGGCTGGCGGTACACGAGCTCTTCGGGAAGTCCGAGCTCTAAGCCGACCTTACGCACTTCATCCTTGAAGAGGTTTCGAAGCGGCTCAATGATTGCGCGGAACTCAATGTTCTTCGGAAGACCGCCCACGTTGTGGTGTGACTTAATCACCGCACCCTTGCCGAGGCCGGATTCGACCACGTCGGCGTAAATCGTGCCCTGGCAGAGGAAATCGACCGCGCCGATTTTCTTTGCCTCGCGCTCAAAGATGCGAATAAACTGCTCGCCGATAATCTTCCGCTTCTGCTCGGGCTCTTCGACTCCCTTAAGCTTCTCGAAGTACTCGGGGCCCGCATTCACGCGGATAAAGTTTAAGTCGTACTGTCCCTTCGGTCCGAAAACGGCTTCGACTTCATCTCCCTCGTCCTTCCGAAGGAGACCGTGATCCACGAAGACGCAGGTGAGCTGCTTGCCGATGGCCTTTGCCATGAGGGTCGCCGCGACCGAGGAATCCACGCCACCGGAGAGCGCAAGGAGCACCTTACCGTCTCCAACGGTCTCGCGGATGCGCTGAATCTCTGCCTCTGCGAAGCTGTCCATCTTCCAATCGCCCTTACAGCCGCAGACATCATAGAGGAAGTTGTGAATCAGCTCCTTGCCGTACTCGGTGTGCTGCACTTCCGGGTGGAACTGGGTCGCATAAATGTGACGCGCCGTATCCTCCATGGCCGCAACCGGGCAGTTCTCGGTGTGCGCGGTCACGGTGAAGCCGGACGGCACCTTGGAGATATAGTCCGTGTGGGACATCCAGCTGGAAATCTCGTCCGGAATGCCGCGGAACAGCGTTGCATCCGCCTTTACTTCCGTCTTGGTCTTGCCGTACTCGCTGACCGGTGCGGTCTCAACCTTGCCGTCCAGGGTGTGCGCAATCAGCTGTGCGCCGTAGCAGAAGCCGAGAATCGGAATGCCGAGGTCAAACACCTTCTGATCGATGTGCTGGCTCTCCTCTTTGAAGACGGACTGCGGTCCGCCCGTAAAAATGAGGCCCTTCGGCTGCATTGCCTTTAACTTGTCCAAATCGATGTCGGAGGCATATACCTCCGCATAAACGCCTTCGTCGCGCACGCGCCGTGCAATCAGCTGGTTATACTGCCCGCCGAAATCCAAGACTATAATCTTTTCCTGTTGTTCGAGTCCCACGTCGCTCTCCTCTCTGAATAATCTCTCGTCATCATATCACATTTGCGGGCGGCGCAACAATCGGCAATCCTGTTTCTCCGTGCAAAACGAGTATGCATCACGGTTAAACCAAAGCCGCCAAAGCTTCGGTATCTCCTGCTTTAGCGGCTTTATGTAACAACTCAAAGGTATTTTTTCAGATAGCGCCCGGTCCAGGAATTCTCGACCGCCGCCACTTCCTCCGGGGTGCCCGCGGCAACCACGGTGCCGCCGCCATCGCCCCCCTCGGGCCCCATGTCTATGATATAGTCCGCCGTCTTGATGACATCTAAGTTATGCTCAATCACAATCACGGTGTTTCCGCTCTCGGAGAGGCGCCTTAAGATATCCACGAGCTTGTGCACGTCCGCAAAGTGAAGGCCGGTGGTCGGCTCATCCAGAATGTAGACTGTGCGTCCCGTGCCGCGGCGCGAGAGCTCGGCCGCGAGCTTAATCCGCTGGGCTTCGCCGCCCGAGAGCTCGGTGCTCGGCTGCCCGAGGCGGATGTAGGAGAGGCCCACATCCATCAGGGTCTGCATCTTTCGCGCGATGCTCGGCACGTTCTCAAAAAAGCTACAGGCCTCCTCGACTGTCATATTAAGCACGTCGTAGATTGTCTTGCCCTTGTAGCGAACCTCGAGGGTCTCTCGATTATAGCGCTTGCCACCGCAGACCTCGCAGGGCACATAGACATCCGGCAGGAAGTGCATCTCAATCTTCACGATGCCGTCGCCCGCGCAGGCCTCGCAGCGCCCGCCCTTAATGTTAAAGCTGAAGCGTCCCTTCTGGTAGCCGCGCGCCTTCGCATCCGGTGTCGCCGCAAAGAGGTCTCGAATCAAATCGAAGACGCCCGTATAGGTTGCGGGATTGGAACGCGGCGTTCTGCCGATCGGGGACTGGTCGATTGCGATAACCTTGTCGAGCTTGCCGTCCCACTCGATGCTCTGAAACGCCCCCGGGTGCTCGTGTGCGCGGTTTAACTTCTTCGCGAGATACTTATAGAGAATCTCGTTGACCAGCGAGGACTTGCCGGAACCGGAGACACCGGTCACGCAGGTCATGACGCCGAGCGGGAACTTGACCGTCGGCTTTTTCAGGTTGTTTTCGGCAGCGCCCTTCACCGTGAGGAACTGATCGGATTTCCGCCGCTCCGCGGGCACCGGAATCTTCTTCGCGCCGGAGAGGTACTGTCCCGTGATGCTGTCCGGATTCTTCATGAGATCTTCGGCGGTTCCCGCCGCGACCACCTGTCCGCCGTGCTCGCCGGCGCCCGGGCCTATGTCGATAACCCAGTCCGCCGCGCGCATGGTGTCCTCGTCGTGCTCGACCACGAGGACCGAGTTGCCGAGATCGCGGAGGTGCTTTAGGGTCGCGAGGAGCTTATCGTTATCTCTCTGGTGGAGGCCTATGCTCGGCTCGTCCAGAATGTAGGCGACGCCGACCAGACCGGAGCCGATCTGGGTCGCCAGACGTATGCGCTGCGCTTCGCCGCCGGAAAGGGTCGCCGTTCCGCGGCTTAAACTCAGGTAGTCGAGTCCCACATCGATTAAGAAGCTCACGCGGTTATGAATCTCTTTTAAAATCTGCTCGCCTATCTTCCTCTGGGTCTCCGTGAGTGCAAGGCTGTCCGCAAAGTCGCGGAACTTGACAATCGACATATCCGTCGCATCATAGATGTCTTTGCCGCCGACTGTGACCGCGAGGCTCGACTTCTTTAGGCGCTTTCCGCCGCAGGCCTTGCAGGGCGTGATGCGCATGAAGCTCTCATACTCCTGCTTCATGGTGTCGGAGAAGGTCTCGCGATAGCGGCGGTTCTCATTTTCAATGAGGCCCTCAAAGGCAACCTGATAGGTACCCTCGCCCCGCTGGCTCTTATAGAAAACAGGTACTTCCTTCCCCTTGGTGCCGTAGAGGATCAGCTCCCGCACGGACGTGGGATAGTCCTCAAACGGCGTGTCGAGCGAAAAGTTGTAGTGATCCGCGAGCGCGTTTAAAAGCGCGTTCGTAAAACTGCCCTTCTGGCTGCTCGAGTTCCAGCCGGGCGCTATAATCGCGCCCTGATTCAGCGAAAGGCTCTCGTCCGGAATCATGAGGCTCGGGTCGAACTCCATCTTGTAGCCGAGACCCGCGCACTCCGGGCAGGCGCCGAAGGGGTTATTGAAGGAAAAACTTCTTGGCTCCACTTCC
>CAUVLB010000060.1:0-6839 GCA_963552595.1 uncultured Stomatobaculum sp.
GCACAAATCGAGGAACTGATCGGCGTGAGCCTTCGGGACACAGAGGATGTAGACAATCTGGCAAAGTACTTTCCGAATCTCAAAAGGCTCGCGATTAGCTATCGCGGAGCGGGTGTTTCGCTGGCCGGTTTAAAGCAGTTGTCTCAACTCGAAGTGCTTGCGACAGAGCTGAATGCGGACGGAAACGAGGATCTCCTGGAACTCACGGACATCCGAGAGATGCAGCTTCTTGCCAGGGCGGACGGAGAGCCGGTGAAGGACTTCCGTTTTCTCTCAAGTCTCACGCAGCTAAAGAGCCTGACCCTCATTTCCGCCGACGAGCTCAGGAGTCTCAATGCGCTGAGCCCGCTCACAGAGCTTGAGGAACTGCGTATTTACGGCGGCCGGGAATTACACAGCATAGAGCCGCTTCGGGCGCTCACCGCACTCCGCGTCTTGGACCTCGGAGACAGCACGAAACTTGAGAATCTCGATGCCCTGCAGTCGCTGACCGCACTCAAAAGATTGAGACTCACCAACAGTTCCTGGGGATCTGACGCGATTCCGCCGGATTTAAGCATGCTTACTTCGCTCGAGGAAGCGGAGATCGAGGAGGACAGCTTCGCCTCCGTCGCGGCTTGCCGCAGTCTAAAGAAGCTCACGCTCTATTTGAATCAGAGCAGCCATACCGGCGATTTTTCGCAGCTTGCCGGACTTGAGAATCTTGAGAGCCTGCGCCTTGAGCTCAGCAGCAGCTGGCATACTTACTTGAATATCGAGAGCCTATCGAAGCTGCCGAAACTGAACAAACTCACCGTCGTCGGCAGAAACGGCCCGCTCCCGCTGAACGCGTTTCCGCAGGTCAAAGAGATTGTCATGATAGGCGAGACTTTGAACGGAGGTGCCGCAAAGGCTGTCATAACGCCGGGATCCGAGCGAGAGAATACGGCTTTGGAAAGCCTGACGCTCATCGGTTACGGCGGTGTGGAAATCAGTGATCATCGGGACGAATACAGTAATTCGGAGGCACTCGGCTTCCTCTCCGCGTATACGGCGCTTCGGGAGCTCCGCTTGAATCACTGCGATCTTTCGGACCTTAGTTTTGTCGACACGATTCCGAATGCAGAGTTTTTGGATATCAGCGGAAACCGCATAGAAGATATTTCACCGCTCACGGCGCTCCCCAAACTCCGCACGCTTATCTGCAGCGACAATGAAATACAAAATATCGGCGTGTTGCAAGACCGCGGAATTGTAATGGTGGAATAAATATAAAATGGGACAAAAGAATACTTGCTAAGAAAAAGAGAGTTTGCTATAACACTTAGTAAGGAAATCCATTGATAAAACTCCGGTTTATGAAAACAAAAAAGGAGAGCGGAATGCTGGAAGCGGGAATCAAGGGACATCAGGAAATTACGGTTGAGGAAAAGGATCTCGCGATTTATGTCGGCAGCGGGACGGTACATGTGCTCGCTACGCCGATGATGATTGCGAACATGGAGTATACCGCTGCGGCTTCCGTGGAGGAACTGGTCGGCGAGGGAAAATCGACGGTCGGCATAGAGGTCAATGTGAGCCACGTTGCGGCAACGCCGAAGGGAATGAAGGTTTATTTTGATTCGGAACTTCTGGAGGTCAGCGAAAACGGGAAAATCCTCACCTTTCATGTCGAGGCACACGATGAGTACGGACTGATCGGTGAAGGAACGCACCGGAGAGCGATTATTGACCGGGAGCGCTTTGACGAAAAGACACAGGCAAAATTAGAACAGAGATAAGAGGAGGGAAGAAAGATGGCACGCACCAAGGGGGCAAAGAACAAGCCGACACTCAGTGTCGCAGAGAGATTGCAGAGAGCAAACGCGGAGCTCACCGAGCTTCAGGAGGCTGTGAAGGCAAAGAAGGCTGAGATTAAGGAGCTTCGGAGAGAGGAGAAGTCCGAGACCCAGCTGGTCACCATGACGGCCATCGAGGAGCGCGGAAAGCCCGCCGAGGAAGCCCTTGCAATGATTCAGAGACCGTAAATAAACAAAAAAAAACGCCGCGGAAACGCGGCGTTTTTTTCTGTCCTCCGGGCAGTCTTGCCTTGAAAGCAAGACCGTGGATCGGGCGTGTATTTTTCGAAGCGAAAAACGATTAAAGCACAAACAGTGTCATAGTTGAATTGTTCCGGAAACGAAAGCTGTTTTTGAACCGGTCCCCAAGCAGTTGTCAGCAAATTTCAGAGAATAGGCAGCGTCCTATGCAGCCTCAGGCTAAATCCTGAAACTCGATGTCCTCGAGGGACCATACCAGATGGTTGGTCTGCACGAGGCCGCTCTTACAGAAGGGGCAGAAAGTCGCGTCGGCGCGCTGTAAGGGAGCGCCGCAGTGGGGGCAAGAAATGCCCACAATCTTCTGATAGCCGCTCTTATGGTTGACACTCTGGACATGGACCAGGACCGAGCTGACCGTCGTCTCGACCCGGTGGGGCGCAGCGAGAGCCGCTGCGCGCGCCTTGCCCTCGCTCTTCTTGAGCGCTTCACCGGCGAGGGTGGCCGTGAAGCCGACGGAAGAAATCAGTTTGATTTCGGTCAGGGTCGGCAGGTTCTTATAGTCCGCGATGGCAGTCTTGTGGATCACGATGTCGGAAAAACTGCGGCTCAGCGCATTCATGCGGTCGTCTTCGATTGCGAGGCGAACGCGCTCCCGAAGGCTCTCGGACGGAGAGGAGAGCTGGCTCAAATCGAGGGATTGGCGCGCCGCAAGTACGGATGCGATGCGTTTCTCGATTGCGACTCTCTCTTCGGTCCAGTTGAAGCCTGGAAAGTCGCGGTGAATGGCGGGCAGGAAGAGCTTCGTCACATCAGGAATCGAGCGCTCCGTGGGCCCCAGTTTTTTGCTCTCCTCGGCCGCACGGAGCAGGCTGCGGAGATCTCTGACAAAGCCTGTGAATTCGCGGAGCGGTCTGCGAAAAATCCAGGGAAGCAGAAATAAAACAGAGAGCACCGCGATGAGCGGGCGCAGCGCAAGCAGTATCGTAGGTACGGACATAGAGAACCTCCCGAAAAAAGCGACAAAGCGAGTCGCTTTGGTGTGACCAGTATAGCATAAAATGCTATACTGGTGAGCGAAAGAAAGGGGGGATTGCATTGCAGGCAGAGAAGGAACTACGGGGCAATGAGCGCACAAGGCAGATGGACAGCGGCTTTCTCAGGCGGCCCTTGGAATTTCACCCGGTGCGGCGCAGCGCGCTGATCGGCGCGACAGTCGCCCTGCTTTCGCAGTTCTATTTTAATGTGTTGAGCGGCGATTTCCGCATTTCGATTGCGGTGGTGCTGCTTCCGGTGCTCTTAATGACCATGGGCGCGCAGATCCACAGCCTCTCGGCCTGCGGCTTCACTGCGCTCATCGTCTTCTTATTCCGCGTCTCGGTATCCTTCTTACTCCACGGTCCCGCAGGCGTCAAGGTATACCGGCAACTTCCGGGCGCACTCTTTTATCTCTGTTACGGCTTGCTCTTCAAACTGCAGATTCCGAACAAGCGCTTTACCTCCCTGCCCCGGGTCTTCGCGGCGGCATTTTTCTGTGATTTGCTCGCAAATGCGGCCGAGCTTCTGTTCCGCGCCGCTTTCTTCGGGGCTGAGGTCAATTTGGAGCGCGCCTCGCTCGTGCTCTTTTTGGTCGCGCTTCTTCGCGCGGCTCTGGTACTCCTTATTCTGGTCATGGATCGCCAGTACCGGGAGCTTCAGGTGCGCCACGAGCAGGAGAGCCGCTACCAGCGCCTCTTCCTCATGATCACGGGACTGAAGAGTGAGCTTTATCTGATGCGCAAGAATTCGGAGGAAATCGAGCGCGTCATGGGCAATGCCTACCGCCTCTCGGAGGAGCTCCGCGCGCAAAAACTGCCCGAAGAGATGCAGCGCCGCGCGCTGGACATCGCCCGCGACGTCCACGAAATCAAAAAGGACTATCTCCGCATCATGCGGGGGCTTGAGGAGACCGCGGCAAATGAGTACGATGAGGATCACATCCGCTTCCGCGATTTGATGGAGATTTTGGATGCAACCTCGAACAGTGTGCTCCGTGAGAAGAAGCTGGACGTACGCCTGATCTTTGACTGCCGGGACGATTTTCTGACGCGCGAACACTACGCGCTGATGACGGTGCTCAAAAATCTGGTCGGCAATGCAATCGAGGCAATCGAGGGAGACAGGCGGCGCGGCGTCATCATGGTTTCAGAGCGAAAGTACGAAGCCGCGTATGAATTCTCGGTCTCGGACAACGGACCCGGCATCTTGCCGCGGAAGCTTGAAAAGATATTCCGCCTCGGCTATTCGACCAAGTTTGACGAGAAAACCGGCAACATCTACCGCGGTGTGGGGCTTGCCGGTGTCAAGAATATGGTAGAGGAACATTTCGGCGGCAGCATAGAAGTGCAGTCAGAGCCCGGTAACACCTGCTTCACCGTGAGAATTCCGGCGGAAGCAATTGCATATACAGACGAAGGAAGGGCTGTCCATGGAGAGAGGACTTAGAATTTATATTGTGGAGGACGATGTCAGCATGATAGACACACTCCGCGACTTCATTGAGGATCAGGGGCTCGGCGAGGTGGTCGGCAGCTCGGAGGAGGACGGCAGCGATGAGCTGCAGATTGCCGCGCGGAAGCCGGATCTCATCCTGGTGGACTTTTTGATGCCGGGCATGGACGGCGCGGAGTTGGTGCGGCGTCTCCGGGATGCGGGCTGCGGCGCAAAGTGCATCATGCTCTCGCAGGTGACGCAGAAGGATATGATAGGCAAGGCCTACGACGCCGGCGTGGATTTTTTCCTAAATAAACCGATTAACATTGTGGAGCTCCGCTCGGTCATCGGAGCGGTCGCGCGTCAGCTGGAAAACGAGAGGACCATAGAGGCGCTGCGCCGCGTGCTGTTTACCGGGCAGGGCAAGCAGGCTGAGGATACGGATGAGGAGAGCCGCCGGAAGATCAGCGCGATACTCGCGAACATAGGCATGGCCGGAGAAAAGGGGAGCGGAGATATTTTGAATCTCTGTCTCTTTATCCGCCGGGAACAGAAGTCGCTGCAACAGCAGAGCATACGGGAACTTTGCTCGGAGCTCTCGGACAATCCGCGCAGCATGGAGCAGAGAATGCGCCGGGCGATTGCGGTCGGTCTCACAAACCTAGCCCACCTCGGGCTCGAGGACTTCCTGAACGAGAGTTTTACGCGCTACAGCAGCACCCTCTTTCCCTTTGAGGAAGTGCGCGCAGAGATGGATTTGATTCGCGGTAAAAAGAACTACGGCGGGAAACCTTCCATTAAGAAATTTATCGAGAGTCTTATGCAGCTCGCCGAACAAAACGCGTAAAAAGAGCTTGCGATTGTGAAACTTCTTGAAACTTCTTGAAACCGTACTCTATAATATAGATATCGGTTATCGGCGTGAGGTGGGTACGAACCGGGAAAACCCGCTCTAAGCCGATGGGGGAAAAGGAGGTTTCTATGCAAACAGTAAAGCTTGATATGTATCAGGCGCTCGCAGTCGCAGTTGTCATGCTGCTCATCGGCCGCGAATTGGTCGCGCGGATTGAATTTCTCCGTCGCTACTGCATTCCGGCACCGGTTGTCGGCGGACTTGTCTTCGCAATCTTGCACGCGGTGCTTCGCGGCACGGGCGTCATGGAATTTGACATGGACGTCACCCTGCAGAAGGTCTTCATGACCGCATTCTTCTGCTCGGTCGGATATATGGCGGCCTTTGGAATGCTGAAAAAGGGCGGTATCGGCGTCGTTTTGTTCCTCGGTATTTCCGCGGCGATGTGTGTGATTCAGGATCTGGTCGGTGCCATCGGCGCAAAGGCTTTCGGCCTTGACCCGCGCATCGGTCTCGCAATGGGTTCCATCCCGCTGGTCGGCGGACATGGAACCGCAGGTTCCTGGGGTCCCTTCCTCGAGAATCTCGGCGTCGCGAACGCAACCACGGTCGCAGTCGCTGCTGCAACCTACGGCCTGATTTCGGGCTGCATGATGGGCGGACCTATCGCTTACGGCAAGATCAAGAAGTACGGCTTACAGTCGAAGGATTTAAAGAGCGCGCACAAGACCGCAACGGTCGAGGTCTCCGCGGACACCGAGGCACTCGATGAGAACAATTTCCTGGACGCAGCGTACTACATCGTCATCGCAGTCGGTGCGGGAACCGTTGTCTCCTTCTTCATCGGCAAGGTGCTCACCATGCCGGCTTACATCGGCGCAATGATCGTCGGCGCCATCATCCGCAACATCCAGGAGGCGCGCAAGGTCAAGATGCCCATGGGTGAGATGAGTGCAATCGGAAACATCTGCCTCTCTCTCTTCCTCGCACTCGCAATGTGCAACCTGAAGCTCTGGCAGCTCGTGGACCTCGCGGTTCCGATGATTGTTATCCTGCTGATTGAGACCGTCGTCATGTACTTCTACGCATCCTTTGTGGTCTTCAACATCATGGGCAGAGACTACGATGCGGCTACCATTTCGTCCGGCTTCTGCGGCTTCGGTATGGGCGCAACCCCGAACGCAATGGCAAACATGCAGGCAATCACGAACATCTACGGTCCCGCGCCGGTCGCATTCATGATTGTGCCGCTGGTCGGTTCGCTCTTCATCGACTTTGTGAACGGCCTGATTATCACGGGCTTCGCAGGTTTCCTGACGAGCTTCTTCCACCTGTAAGAGAGAACACGGAACTTTGGAATAGGCGGCAAGCAACCCGGTGCGAGTCGCCTATCGTTATATACAATAACCAAAGCGAGAAGACTGATAGCAAAATTACTGGAAAAGTGTTACAATGGTAACATCGTGAGCGGGGAATATCCTGAGAACCTGCCACATAAC
>CAUVLB010000061.1:0-6786 GCA_963552595.1 uncultured Stomatobaculum sp.
GCCGCAACGCATTTTTAAGACGCTCTCTGAGTTCCGCAATCGCGGCGTGATCCCGCGCAATCTCCCCCTCGTGGACGCGCTTTGTCTTTTCCTGCCTAAGTTCCATCTCGCGGCGCATGCGCTTGGTAAAGCCCTTTAATTTCTTGACTTCTTCAAGCGGCAGTCTGCCGTCCGTGAGGTAAAGGCGACACCCCGCGTGGGCGTCCTTACAACAGCGAAGATTGAGCTCCCGCTCTGCGGCCTCCGGATAAAGAGGCGCACCGAAATAATCGCGGATATACTGCCTGAGCTGTTCCTCGCTCTTTTCCAGATAGCGCTCGCTGAAGTTTTTGGCGCCCTCCTTCGCTCCGGCTCTCGGAATCAGTTCTCCGAACCCCATCACAAGGCGGCGCACGTTCGGCTGCAATGCTTCCTGCAGCCCCTCCCCGCTCCGCTTTCGAAATACAAATTTCGGCAGCACAAAGCGACGGCGGCGCTGCTCGGAAACGCTCTTGCCCGGGAGATAGGTAAAGTATCGGGCCAAGGTCTTGCCGACACTCTCAATCCAGGCCTCGGTGTCCAGCTCTCCGGATACTTCCAGTTCCGCGAGCAGCTTTCGATCCACGAGATCCGGGAGGCCGCTGTCCTCACCGAGCATCCTACGGTAATGCCCTTCGAGTATCCATCCCTCACGGCACTCCGCGATACTCGGCATGAAGTTTTTCAGCTTTTCCCGCGCATAGGCCTGCCGAAGCGACTCGGCCGCCGGGCGCTCCGACTTTAACTTCTCATAGCTGCTGTTCTCGAGCGCGAGCCAAAAGAGGCTCTCGTAGACGCCCTGATCCACGGTCTCGTGAAAGCTGTTGTAAAAATCCATCAGGCGCTCCCAGTCGTAAAAGCGATGCGCCGCGCCTATAATGCTGTTCCAGTAGAGATCTGCCCTGCCGTTCTCATCGAACATGCGGAAACCGGGCGAAATGCCGTAGTCCCCGGCTGCGTTCCAAATCAGATTGGCGGCGCGCCGCTTCTCGAATTCGCTTAACTTCATGCGAACACGCGCCCTGCTTCCAGGCTCTCCGGCAGACGCGTCACGACGAGGTCGCTGACCAGGGTCTGCTCATAGCTGTCAAAGCACTTGTTCACGATGCCGAGGCGCAGCGCCCGCACCGGCGAGAGCCCGCGCTCCATCATGCCGATTGCGGCAAGCAGGCCGCGAAGATCCAGCGCGCGGCTCGTGATCTCACCGCCCTCGCTCTTCTTCCGTATCTCATCGAAAAGCTCCGCAAACTGCGCCGCATATTCCGGGCGTAGCTTCGGGTACTTGCCGCTCAGGAGGCGCTTCACATCCGCGAGCGGAATGACAGGCATCTGTATCACGAGGAAGCGGGAAGCCAGGGCCTCGTTTAATTCGCGCGTTCCCGCGTAGCCGTAGTTCATTGTGCCGATGAAACGGGTCGCCTCGTGGAGACGCACACGCTCGTAACCCGGGATATCGATGACGCGGCGAAAGTCGAGGGCCGCGTGCAGCACCGCGAGGCTCTCGTTCTTTGCCATATTGATTTCATCCAGGATGCCGAAGCCGCCGCACTCCGCCGCGCGGAGCACCGGCCCCTTTCTGAGCTGCACCGCCCCGTCCCGAAAGGTATCCGTTCCGATTAGGCTCGCCGCATCCGCGTTCACATAGAGGGAGATATCCCAGAGCGGACGCCCGAAGGCCGCCGCAAGTCCCTCCGCGAGCACATTCTTACCGCTCGCCTTGCCGCCCGAAAGCAATAGGTGCTCACCGGCCAGCAGGGCGCCTATGGCCTCTTCCCAGACCTCTCTTCCGTAGTAGGGATAGAGCGGTTCCGGCACCCGAACTTCCTCCGCAGCCTCCAAGTGATAATAGCTTCGAAACGCGCGCAGTTCTTCGAGCAAGCGATCGCTGATTCCCTCGGCGCGCAAAAATTCCAGACTGTTTTCTTTCATTTCTCTTCCTCTCAAGTTCTAAAAAAAGAGGTTCGGTCAGCGCCGAACCTCTTAACTGTCACAGGGTATTTGCCGGTCTTCTGCCGCGCACAAAGACGGCGACGGCATAGAGTACCGCAAGCGCCACGCCGCCGGCATAGGCCGCAGACCACGGAAGGTTGAAGCCGATTTTCGCGTTCAGAATGTAGCTGCCGCAGACCACGGTGTAGAAGACACCCGGAATGAGCGGCATCCAGACATAGGCGCCCTTCTTCTCAATCAAGAGATAAATCGCAATCGCAGCGAGCGCAAAAAGCGCCATCGCCTGGTTCGACCAAGCAAAATATCTCCAGAGGAGATTAAAGCCGTTCATGTCAAACTTCGCCCAGACCAGAATGCCGAAAACCAGGGCAAAAATCGGGGTCGCGAGCATCAGACGGCGCGCGTTGTTGTCCTGCTTGATGTGGAAGGTATCCGCAATCGTGAGGCGCAGTGCGCGGAGTGCCGTGTCACCGGAAGTGACCGGGAGCACAATGACACCGATGAGCGCAATCGCACCGCCGACCGGGCCGAGGGCCTTGCGACAGAGCACGCCGACCACCGAGGTTGCGGAAATAGCCTTGAGACCGCCGTCCGCCTGCTGGAAATAGCGCAGCACGCCGTTGTCAAACTGCATCGTGAGGCCGCCCTTTTCGGCGCCCATCTGAATCAACGCCATGGTTCCCGCTGCCCACACCATTGCAATGAAGCCCTCCACAACCATCATGTTGTAGAAGGTCGTCTTGCCTTCACGCTCGCTCTTCATGGTGCGCGCAATCAGTGCGGTCTGCGTCGAGTGGAAGCCCGAGAGAATACCGCAGGCAACCGTCACAAAGAAGATAGGCATGAAGTGGCCGAAGGACTTCATCTCGCCCACGCCGAAGAAGTAGTCGCCGTACGCAAATGCGCCGGTATTCCAGCTGTCCCAAATATTGATGAGCGGATAACCGGAAAGGATCATGACGACGAAAACACCGACCGCAGAGAAGACCAGCACGGCACCGAAGATCGGGTACACCTTGCCGATAATCTTATCGATCGGGAAAACCGTAGCAACGTAGTAGTACAGGAAAATGACACCGTAGATAATCCAGGTGGTCGGATCCTTTGCGCCGCCGGAGAAGCCAAAGACCTGCGTCGCCGCAATGTCGCCCGGCGTATAAATGAAGACCGCACCGACCAGGAGCAGAAGCGCCGAGACAAAGACATCGTAAACCCAGAAAACCTTGCTGTTCGTGTACTTCTTGATGAGATCCGGCATCTGAATGCCGCCGTCTCTCGTGCAAATCATGCCCGCAAAGTAGTCGTGCATGGCACCGCCGAGTACGTTTCCGAACGGAATCGTAATCAGCGCAATCGGTCCGAACAAAATACCCTGAATCGGTCCGAGTATGGGGCCGGTTCCGGCGATGTTCAAAAGGTTGATCAACGCATTTTTCCAGGTCGGCATCGGGACATAGTCCACACCGTCCTGCTTCGCATACGCAGGGGTCTCGCGGTTATCCGGGCCAAAGACACGCTCGCAGAGGGAGCCGTACAAAAATCCGCCACAGATCAGAATCGCGAGGCCAATGATAAATGTTGCCATATTGGTTCCTCTCTTTCCAAACACTTGCAATCCCGAGACGCCGGGATTGATAAACATTTGACAGACTAGTACAGTTCCCTCTGTTTTTCAATAGTTGTTTAGAAATCCTTTAGATTTATACTTATGTATTTCACAATGGTTAGCCATTTTAAATCTTGTTTTTTAATACATTTTTACTTACATTTCATGGATACGCGCGGGATCAAAACGGTCCTCCGGCGCTTTTTCCTCCGCGGGATAGCCGAGTGGCAAAACGGAGAACACAAACTGTCCCGCCGGAATTTCCAGAATCCGATTCGCCGCTTTCACGCGGTCCTCAAAGGGATACACACCGATCCAGACACCCCCGAGCCCCTCGGAGACGGCTCCTAGCCAGAGATGTTCGGTGCAGATTGCCATATCGGTCGGCGCAACCTCGGCAAAACGCTTGCCCGCCGGGTCGCAGACCGCGACAATCGCGAGCGGCGCCGCGGCGACCGGTCCCGCATAGCGGCTGATTTTCGACAGGGCCTCCAGCTTCTCACGGTCTCTCACGATATAGAACTCCCAGGGGCGCTGATTTCCCGCCGAGGGCGCCGCCATGCCGGCGCGGAGCACAGCCTCTAATTTTTCCGCCTCCACCTCCCGCGCCGCAAACTTTCTCACACTTCTTCTCTCAAAAATTTCTTTCATCATCTCTTCCTCTCAGAGCCTCCGCATCCACGCAAAGGCGAGAACCGTGTTCTCGGCGACCGCCAACAATTCCGACCCTGCAAGCGAACTTCCGCCCTCTTCCCCCGTCTCCGGCGTCAGCAGAAGGTAGGCCCCGACTTCCAAGACACATTCTTTTCCCGCCTGCCGAAACGCCGCCGCGCCCGAATACGCGTAAATGAGAAGACTTTCGCTCTCTGCCGCCTCCGCGGAAAGAAAGCTTTCGAGGCAAAGTGTCTCGCCCGCCCGAAGCGAAGCGGTCGCCATTCCGCCCTCTGCCTCCCCTTTTCGGAGCATTAAATTAAAATCCGTCACCTCGCCGCGGGACTTGGTCTCTGCCCCGCCGTCGAATGCAAGCACCTCGAGCGCTCCGAGCGTACGAAAGGCGCTGCCGTCTTGCGAGATTTTGAGCGCGCCGCTGAGCGGCGTCAAAAAGCGCCGATACTCCGGCAGCGGCGTAAAATCACTCTCGGGAAGTTCCACGGTCGCCGAACTCACACGCCATAGAAAGTCCCGCCCGGCATAGCTTGCGCTCTCCGGGAAGAGCAAAAACTCCCTGGTCTCCCCGCCGCTCCAGCGACTCACGCGATAATCCTTTGCGCTTTTCTTCCTCACTTTCATCTCTTTTCTCCTCCGTTCGACCGAAAAGATGTCTAAAACCGGTTTGTCGGTACGACTGGATACGGCGACAGCGCGGGCGGCAAGTCCTGTCCCGTCCGTCATCCTCCCCGCCTCTGCTTGCTTCCACTTGTTTCTATACTACGCATTGTAGTCTTTCGCAAGACGAAAGAAAAGAGCGCCCGGCACGCCCGGCGCTCTTTACTCCTTAATTTTTATACACCCGCGCAATTCGTATAGCGGAGTTGTTTTTTCGGGCGAGCAAGAGGATTTTCTCGGCGTCCTCCTTGTCAAAGAAGAGCCGTTTTGTCTTGTCGCCGCGCCGGAAATACAAAGCCGCAAGTGTGGGGTGTCCCCTGTCCTCGAGCAGCACGGTGTCTATCTCATCCCAGGGATAGCACTCGTAGTGCGTCGCGATGCGCATTTGGTAGAACTGCTCGATGCCTTCTTCACTCACCACCACTTGCTTGTCCATGAGGAGAGCCAGGATATAGAGTGCGCCGAAGAGCAGTGCAATGCGGAAACGGGTCAGAATACCCGCCGTGAGTAAAAGTGCCGCAAAGCAATAGCCGCCGTAGGTGACCCAACGCTTTCGGGGGCGCAACTCCCGCGCCGCATAGACGACGCCCTCATTCTCCCATGGAAGCATGTGTTTTCCTTTCTCCTGTCGCAGCTTCTTTAAAAGCCGGATAATTTACTTTCCGACCTTCGGGGCCTTGCCCTCTGCGCGCAGTCTCTCAAGATTCTTAAGGGCTACCTCACGCGCCTCTTCCGGTGCACCGGCAGGCTTGTGCATGGTGGTCTTGCCGAAGAGATTCGTGTATGCGCCGTCCGCCCAGAAGATATTGCGTCCCAGGAAGGCCGTAATCGCCGCATAAATCGGATTCAGCAGGTTGACAAACGCAAACGGGAAGTACGCGAAGGGATGCACACCGAGTACACCCATCTGGTAAGCGCCGCAACCTGTCCACGGGAACATAACCGCCCAAAGAGTACCGCAGTCCTCGAGGGTTCTGGAAAGCATGTTGCGCCCAAGTCCCATCTCATCATACTTGTCGCTGTAGAGCGGTGCCGGAACACCGATGCCGAGGAACTGGTCGCACATGGTCGCATCGCAGAAGAGCGAGGTGAGCAGGGTTGCAAGCACCAGCTGACCGACCGAGTGCAGTTTATTCTTAAGACCGCCGAACAGCGCGTCGACACAACCGCAGCGCTCCAGCGCACCGCCGTAGGCGACCGCGAGAAGTATCAGGTTGATGGTCCACATCTGGTGATCCATACCGCCGCGATTTAAGAGCTTGTCAGCGATTTCGTTTCCGGTCTCAACCGTGATGCCGTAGTGCAGGGTGTTGAAGATATCGCCGATGTTGGTCATGCCCTGGAAGATGGCTGCAAAGAGCACGCCGCAGAGCACAGAAATCGCGATGCCGACCAGACCCGGGAGCTTCATGACGCAGGCTGCGATGACCACGATGATCGGAACGAGCAGCAGCGGATTGATGTTGAACTTCGCTGCGAGTGCGCTCTGCAAGCCTGCCGCCACCTGCGGATCGTAACCCGCGGTGTTGATGTTCATGCCGAGTATGGTGTAGAGAATCAAAGCAATCACAAAGGTCGGCGCCGTCGTGGAAACCATTGCCGTCACGTGATCGAAGAGTCCCGTGCCGGAAACCGCCGCCGCGAGGTTGGTGGTATCCGAGAGCGGCGAGAACTTATCGCCGAGGTATGCGCCGGAGATAATCATGCCGGCGGTAATAGCGGGGTTGATGCCGAGACCCGCACCGATGCCGAGGAAGGCAATGCCGATGGTCGCCGTTGCGGTCCAGGAAGAACCGCAGGCAAGACCTACAATCGCGCACATGATGCAGCCTACCGGCAGGAAGAGCCGCGGGGTCAGAAGATCCAAACCGTAGTAGATAACAGCC
>CAUVLB010000062.1:0-6719 GCA_963552595.1 uncultured Stomatobaculum sp.
GATGCCGAGCGAGTGCACAACCAGCTTCGTGATGCCCTTGTCCATGCCGACCGCGGACGCCGTGACACCGCAGCCCACAAAGGGAATCTTCGCGAGTCTGCAAAGCCCCTGAATCGTGCCGTCCTCGCCGTAGAGTCCGTGCAGAATCGGGAACACAAGGTCTATTTTTACGCGGGTAATCGCGGCCTGCTCATGAATCATGAGGCAGCGCTCCGTTGCGTCCGGCGAAAGAACCGCGCCGATTTTAGACTCTCTCCAGCTGCCGTCCTCAATATCTTCGATCCGATTCACCTTGACCCAATGCCCCTCCTTCGTGATGCCGACCAACACGAGATCGTAAGCTTCGCGGTCAATGTTGTGGATGATATTGATTGCCGAGCGGCAGGAAATCTCGTGTTCCGAGGACTGCCCGCCGAATAGTACCGCAACTGTCTTCTTGCTCATCTTTTCTTTGCCTCTTTTCGCTTTTCGCTTTTCTTCTCCCGGAGTTCCATGCTCAGTTTCTTCGAGATGGTGAGCTCCTGGTTGTCTATGTGCTCGCGCATGGTGCGGCGCGCAAGCTCGATATTTCGCGTCTTCACCGCCGTTAAAATCTGCTCATGCTCGTGGAGCAAAATCTGCCGCTTGCCCGTGTCCTTGATGTACTCCAGGCGATAGCGGTACATCTGGTCGCGCAGGTTGTTCAGCATCTGCACGAGTTTGTCATTGTAGGTACCCGCGTAGATTGCGTCGTGAAAGAGCTCATCCGCCTGTGCAATCCGTATCATATCCTTCGCTTCCACCGCTTCGCGGAAGCTGACGCGCGCCGCTTCAAGCCGCTCGATATCGTCCGCATCCATGCGTTCCACCGCAAGCTCCACCGCGAGATCCTCGAGTGCGCGGCGCACTTCGAGTACGTCCCTTAAGCTCTTCTCCGTGATGCCGGCCACCTCCGCACCGCGCCGCGGTATCATGGTTACCAAGCCCTCGAGCTCCAGCTTGCGTATGGCCTCGCGAATCGGCGTACGACTCACGCCGAGCCTCTTTGCGAGCTGAATTTCCATCAGGCGCTCTCCGGGTTCCATCTCGCCCTTTAATATGGCCTGCCGCAGGGTGTGAAATACGACGTCGCGTAGCGGCATATACTCATTAACCGTCATCTTAAATTCTTCCGGCATGGCGCCTCCTTCCTACTGCTGCGCGTTCATACGGTTGACGCGCCGACTTCTTCCGCTGTAACCGGGCGGCAGAGAAAAAACGCCGCTTCCGGAAATTTCTGTTGTCCGACCGCAATGCAGCCCAACGCCTTGTCCCGCTCATCCGCGGAAAACACGGCATAGAGAGCCGCACCGCTGCCGCTCATCGCCGCGCCGCGTGCGCCGCTCTCCGTGAGAAAGCGCTTATAGTCGATGAGCGCCGGCTTTAATTCCATGGCCGGGCGCTCGAGTGCATTTTGCAGCGACGCCCCGAGCAGAGTCAGGTTCTGCCCGCGCAGCGCATTCCGAAGCAGCGTGACATCGGGCTGCTCCCAAGGATCCAAGGCCGATAGCGCGAACGCCGCATAGACCGCCTTCGTCGAACTGCCGAAGGGCGGTTTCACCACGACCAGTTCACAGGGGGGCAGAGGCGGCAAGGGGGAGAGCTCCTCTCCGATTCCCTCCGCCAGCATCGTGCCGCCTGTCACACAGAAGGGCACATCGGCGCCGAGCGGCAATGCAAGCGTCCTAAGCTCTGCGTCGGAGAGCGAAAGCCCGTAGAGGGCGCGGAGTCCGCGCAGCACAGCTGCCGCATCCGCCGAACCGCCGCCGAGCCCCGCCTCCTCAGGAATCTGTTTCCGAAGTTCAATCCGAACGCCGCCCTTCAGCTCACAGCGACGAAATACGGCCAAAGCCGCTCGCACCGCGAGATTACGCTCATCGGTCGGGAGCGAGGGGCGATCGCAACACAAGTGTATGCCTTCCTCCTCGGTTCTTGTGAGCTCTAACTCATCGGCGAGACTGATGCTCTGCATGCCCGAGCGCAGCAGGTGATAGCCGTCCTCCCGCTTTCCCAGAATTTCCAAACCCAGGTTGATTTTTGCGAAGGCCCGCGCTCGGACACTCCTTCTTCCTGTTTCCATTGCCCTTCCCCTGTCTTCTCCTCTGATTCACGCAAAATCTCGTCTTTTGTATACAAGACTTTCGTGCTGTATAAAAAGGCGGCACTGCGCTGCGCCGCCCGCACGGTTCCACCGTTCTTTGATTGTCTCCGCTACAGCGAGGCCCGCACGGTTTTCCCGTGCAACGCGTATCTGCGCCGCCGTAAACCCAAGTTCCTCCGAGGCATAGCGAAGCGCCGCGAGTCCGGCTTCCGTCGCATAGCCCTGTCCCCTCTGCTCGCGCCTAAGGGCGTAGCCGAGTTCCGGGGGCTCCTCCGGCGAAAATCCGACCAGGCCGAGAAACTGCACCTCACTAAGCTCTCCCGCGCGCCGAAACAGCGCCCAGAGGCCGTAGTCAAAAAACGCATACTGCGTCTCAATGTAGCGCCTAAGAAAATCCGCTTCTTTGAGCTTCTCCCAGTCGCCGCCGAGAAGACGGCTCTCGCGCGCCGTGAGCTGAAACGCCCGAAGCGCCGGCAAATCCTCCTCCGAGAGCTCGCGGAGAAAGATGCGCTCTGTCTCCGCAATCGGCGCGGGGCGGCCGCACTTTCGGCAAGCTGCCCGAAGGAGTAGACCCTCAGTCACCGCCTCCCAGTCCGTCACATTGACCTCGCCCTGCCAGGGCTCGTCCGAGACGGTGACACTCACTTCTGTGCCGTCTCCGAGGGGAACCGCATACGTTTTTGTCAATACTCGATTTCCGGCAGCTTCTCCGGCTCCGGGTAGCTCTCCCCGAAGGTCTCCGCCGTGACACTCTTGATTCTCTGGTCCTTCAGCGGCTTATCCGCTGCGTCGGTCTCGGTGCAAGCAATGCGATCCAGCACTTCCTCGCCCTCAATCAGCTTACCGAAGGCCGCATAGCCGCCGTCCAGATGGGGCGCTGCCTTGTGCATGATGAAGAACTGGCTGCCCGCGGAATCCGGAATTGAGGTGCGCGCCATCGAAATCACGCCTCTCTCGTGCTTTAAGTCGTTCTGCACGCCGTTCTGCTTGAACTCTCCCTTGATCACATAGCCCGGGCCGCCCTCGCCGTTGCCGATCGGGCAACCGCCCTGAATCATGAAGCCCTCAATGACGCGGTGAAAAATGATGCCGTCATAGAAGCCCTTCTTCACGAGATCCAGGAAATTGTTGACCGTAGTCGGTGCGATTTCCGGATAGAGCTCCACCTTCATAATGCCGCCGTCTTCCATGGTAATTGTTACGACCGGATGTTTCATTGTAAGCTTCCTCCTTGTGATTGTATCTTCATAAAAACATAGCCCTATTATAGCGGGAACTTACACACTTGTCCATTGCGGGAAACCGAAGACAAAAGAGGCAAGAAAAAAGACAGGCTTCTCTCGAAGTCTGTCCTTTGTTTTCTTTATTTTCTTCGCGCTCACGCGCCGCCCCGCTCGAGTTCTATGTAGGCACTGCGCAAAGCTGCGAGCGGAAGGCCTACCACATTGCTGTACTCCCCCTCGATTTTCTCGACAAAGCAGGCAAAGCGCCCCTGGATTCCGTAGGCACCGGCCTTGTCCATGGGCTCGCCGCTGTCGACATAGGCTTTGATCTCGGCCTCCGTCATCGGCGCGACATGAACCCGGGTCTCCGCCGCAAATACAGTACGGCGCGACTCCCCGGCTATCACCAGCGCGACACCGGTGTAGACCTCATGTGCCCTGCCGGAAAGGCTTTTAATCATCGTCTCCGCCTCTTCCCTGTCCTTTGGCTTCCCGAGTATCGCACCGTCCAGCACCACTACGGTATCGGCGCCGAGTACCAGAGTGCCGGGCTTTTCGCCCGCCGCGATATGGGAAGCCTTCCTTCCTGCGAGTTCCTGAACGAGGCGCGCGGGATTTTGCTCCGAAGAACTCTCATCCACCTCGCTCGGCTTCACGCGGGGCGAAAGACCGATTTGCCGCAGCAACTCCTGCCGTCGCGGCGAGGCCGAGGCGAGCACAAGCTCTCTGTCTTCGAGGCGCATCAGCGGAGCACCTGGTCGCCGTCCTTTGCGACCACGTGGGTCTTCACGCCGAGCTGGCGCATCCAGCCTCTCACCTCAAGCGTGCGCCAGTTGCCGCTGTTTAACCCGCCGCCGTTGTTGTTCTCCCAGAGCCATACCGGCGTCGGCCAGAGGCAGATGGTCGGCTTGACCGCCTCGTAGACATTGCGTCCCACGCCCTGTTGTCCGTGGTGCGCCATCTGCACGATATCCGCCTGCAGCGCACCCGGGTTGTTTGCATACTCCGCAATCAGCTGGTTGCCCGCCTGAACGCCCATGTCGCCGAGGAAGAGGACCTTGCGGCCGCTGACATCCAGGCGATAAGCAATCGAGGAGTTGTTGATCGAGTTCACACTCGAGAGATAGGGATCGTTCATGACATTCACGGTCACGTCGTCGATTGCGATGTTATCGCCCTTGCGAACGGTGTGTCTTGCGCTCTCCGGCAGGGTCTCGATCGCGCTGCGGCACTGTGCGACCATGTCCGCGCGATATGCCTCGTTCGTGTCGTACCACTCCTGCGGCTGGAAATTATAGTAGACCGCATCGACCGTGATGCCGCTGTTCGGATCCTGTAAAATCTTGGTCAGCGCGCCCACATGGTCCGAGTGCGGGTGGGTAATGAACCACGCGCTCACGCGACCGCCCTTTGCGCGCAGCACTTCCTTCAGGTGCTCGGTGTCGTGCTCGGTGCCGCCGTCAAACACGACGACCTTGCCGCTCTTGGTGGTCACGACAAAGCTCATCATCTGGCTTGCCGAGCGGGGCGCGACCAACATGAGCTCATCGCCGCCAAAAAGCGTGCTCGTGACAAGCTTGACCTCCCCGGTGTTCACACCGGAACCGTGGGATGCCGCCTGCGTCACGCTTGCCGTCGTACTCTCCGACACACCGACCGCGCTCTGATCGACCACGGTGCCGCCGTCGCCCGTGCTCTCCGGCTGTGCTGCCGCCGTCGTTGCCGCCGAAGCGCCGCGCTGAAGGACATCGGCGCGCACACTCCCCGCTGCAAGGGTCAATAGAGCCAGGGTCAAAGCCGCTGTGCGGCGAATTAACTTTCTCATGTTGTCTTAGCCTCCTGCTTTAGTCTGCTTCCGCGCTGAAAAGACCGGTGCGGTCGCCTGTATACTTGCCGCCCGGAACTTTTGCCCAGCCGTCTGTCAAGCTGACAATGTTCGTCCCGTCATACTCCGAGAAGGGAACCACCGCCTCATTCGAGCCCGCCGGAATCGTCATGCTGACCAGATAAATTTCCGGTGCAAGTATGTCCTTGTCGCGGAACACCTGAATGTTGACTGCGTACTTCTGATAGAGACCGCCGTAGCTGTCTTCCGTGCTGCGCGCAATCGAGAAGTCCTGATCCGCACAGGCGTCGTTGAAGGCACGAATCAGCGCATTCGCATAGCGAACGCCGTCTTCTTCGGTCGCCTCGTTCTTGAGCGGCCAAATCAGGGTTATGGTTTTGCTGTCCTCATCCACAACGGTGTCGATGTACTCGGAGAGCGTGTACTCGTCCTCCTCCTGAATCAGCTCCTCGCAGGAGCTCTGCGCCTCATCGAAGTCGAGCTTGATGTCATCGTGAATCACCGCATCCGGCGCGGATTCCCGCTCTGCCGCCGCGGAAGCCTGTGCGGACTCTGTGAGCGCGCCGCGCTTCTGTCCGCAGGCAGAGAGCAGTGCCGCTGCGCTGAGCAAAGTCGCTGCCATCGTTCTGAACCATATGCTGTTTGTTTTTTTCATGATTTGTTCACCTCTGTTTACTCACCCGCATTATATAGAACGCCAAGCTATTTTAACAGCATTTTCCCTACTTTGTCAGAAAAGCTTAAAGTTTCACCCTTGCCAAACTGCGTCCGCGGTGGTAAATTGTTCAATATCGGAGGTGAATAACAAAAAATGAACAAGAAACTTACGCAACGCATCGACTGGATGATCACACTACTGCCCTTTCTGTTAATCCTGGCTCTCTGCCTGACATTTTTCACCGCACCGGAGGCCTCCGGCGCCGCATTGAATGCCCTCAGAAGCTTTCTCGGCGAGGAGTTCGGCTGGTACTACCTGCTCCTTGGTCTCGGCATCTTTTTGCTGACACTCTACCTCGCCTTTTCGCGCTTCGGTGACATACGCCTCGGCGGCGAGCGCCCGCAGTACCCCTTCTTCCAATGGGGAAGCATGATGTTCACTGCGGGACTCGCGGCGGATATCCTCTTTTACTCGCTCTGCGAGTGGATGATCTACGCCGAGGACCCGCATGTGCAGTCGCTCGGCGAGACCCAGGACTGGGCGGGCAGCTTCCCGCTCTTCCACTGGGGACCTGTCCCCTGGGGCTTTTATCTGGCGCTCTCGGTTGCCTTTGCCTTCATGATTCACGTGCGGAAGCGCAACAAGCAGAAGTACTCGGAAGCCTGCCGCGCGCTCTTAAAGCAGCACACCGACGGCATTCCCGGACGTCTCATTGACCTGATTGCGGTCTTTGCGCTGATTGCCGGCACGGCGACCACCTTTGCGGTCTCCGCCCCCCTGCTCTCCGGCGCAGTCTCTGTGATTTTCTCGGTCAATGACAGCACGGCACTGACTATTTCGATTCTGCTTTTTATCTGTCTGGTCTACACAGTC
>CAUVLB010000063.1:0-6698 GCA_963552595.1 uncultured Stomatobaculum sp.
TTCTTTTTCTTGTGGAGCTTTCTCCCCGCCAGCGTGCGAAGCGCATTGCCGTCGTAGAGATAGTCCTTCGCGTCCTCTTCCTCCTCGACCAGATACTGCTCCGGTGAGAGCTGCAGCGCGTTCACCGCGCCCTCGTCCGCAAGTTTCACGACCAGCGGCTTCTTTAAAACCTCGCGGAAATAGCGCTGCAAGGCCGCAAAACAGGCGGGAAGATCCTCTTCCCGCGCGAGCGGCATGGCCGCATAGGGTTCCTCTTCGGTTCCGTAGAGCCAGAGCAGCCCCAGTTCCCGCTCTCCGTCGCGTAACACCGCAGCCCGCGCATCAAAGTACTTTCTCCAGAGAAAGCTCTCGAGCGGCGTACTGTCCGAGGTCAGATTGGAACGCAGCTCATAAAAATGTGCGTAGCCCGCGATATCTCCCGCGTGAAAGTGATGAAACTCCGGCTGTCCGCCCTGATTCTTCTGTGAGTCCATAGTTCCCGAAGCAGCGCTTCAGTCCAACTCCTTTCCGGTGAGCATCGCATAAGCCTCTTTGTACTTCGCGATGGTCTTGTCAATAACCTCCTGCGGAAGCTTGTAATCGCTGTCCGGATTTGCCTTCAGCCAGTCGCGCACAAACTGCTTGTCAAACGAAGGCTGGGACTTGCCCGGCGCATAGCCCTCGAGCGGCCAGAAGCGCGAAGAGTCCGGGGTCAGCATCTCGTCCGCAAGGACAACCTCACCCGCCTCGTTGAGGCCGAACTCAAACTTCGTGTCCGCAATGATAATGCCCTTGGTCTTTGCGTAGTCCGCGCAGAGGCGATACAGCGCCAGGGTCTTATCGCGGAGTATCTCCGCATACTCTTTCCCTTTGCCCGGGAATGCCTTCTCAAGCACTTCGATGCAGCGCGCAAAGTCAATGTTCTCGTCGTGATCCCCGATTTCCGCCTTGGTGCTCGGCGTGAAGATAGGCTCCGGCAACTGCTCGGACTCCTGCAAGCCCGCCGGGAGCTGAATGCCGCAAACCGTTCCGTTCTGCTTATAGCTCTCCCAGCCGCTGCCCGTGATATAGCCGCGGACAATGCACTCGATCGGCAGCATTGTGAGCTTCTTGCAGAGCATGCTGCGGCGCTCAAATTCCGGCGTGCGGAAATACTCCGGCATATCCGCCGTATCCGTGCTCATCATGTGGTTCGGCATGACATCCTTGGTATATTCAAACCAGAAACGGGACAGCTGCGTGAGCACCGCCCCCTTGTCCGTAATGCGATTCTTTAAGATTACGTCAAAGGCGGAAATGCGATCCGTCGCGACCATGATAAGACCCTCGCCGACATCGTAGATCTCGCGCACTTTTCCCTCTTTTACCGGTCTGTACTCCTGCATACTCGTACCTCCTAATTTATGGGCAAACCTTACTGCGGCTATCGTATCACAAACCGCACGGCTTGTACATGCCGCCGAAGCCTTGGAAATGCGAGAGGCTTTCGGCTGTCCATGGTGCCCCTCTCAGGATAACAGGCACAAAAAAGGCGGGGCGGTGAAGAAATCTTCACCGCCCCGCCCGCATGTACGAGAATTAGGGATCTCGTTGCTGCCTTGCTTTTTTGCCGATGCTCACCGTACCCAAGCGCCGGTGGCATCCACGCGATAGCCGTCCGGGGTCACTTCGTTGATGTACATGGAACCGTAGGGACGCACCGAAACGCTGTCCTTATAGTACCACTTCTCGCTGACCGCATCGTACTCATAAGTATCGGTACTCGCACTCGTCGCAAAGTAGTACCACTTGCCGTTAATCTCCTGCCAGCCGGTCTGCATGATGCCGCTGGTCTCATCAAAGTGGTACCAACGTCTATCGTGCTCGTCGTGGTGCCAACCGATCTGCATTCTGCCAAAGAAACCGTCGTGCGTCCGGTCGAGATAATACCAGTTCATCTTCTCATCGCGGAACCAGCCGGAATCCATAATGCCGTGCTGACCGAAGTGATACCAACCGGTCTCAATGCGGTCGCCGTAGCGGTAGGAAAGTTTCCCCCAGCGGTTTACAAGCCGCATGCCGCCGTTCAGCGTGAAAATCCACTCGGACTGCTCGGGGTTTAAAAGCTGCCAGTTGCCGTTGGTGCCGACCGTGTAGCCCTTCTCGTAGTCCGCGACAAAGGGGTCGCTCGGGATAAGACGGGCACCGCCCGCCGTGCTGCCGACGCCGACACCGCGTCCCGCGCCGCGCCCGCTGCCGCCGTTTCCGCGACCGCCGCCGCCCGAGCCGCCGCCCGCAAGCTGATTCTGCTGCTGATGACCGTAGTTGTCATAGCGCGGATCCAGCAAGTTGTCATAGTGCGCCAGCGTCTGCTCCATTGCCGCAAGCGCAGCCTGTAGCTCCGCAAGACTTGCTCTCGGTCCCGTGCGCTCAAGCACACCGAGCGACTCCAGTATGCCGTAGAGTTCCGGCTTGCCGGGAACACCGTGCACTCCGTTGATCAGATCCGCGGTCTCCTGACGCTTCAGGAAGTAATCGTCCGCAATCTGAATTGCACGGCGAGTTGCTTCGTCGAGCTTCTTCCGCGCGTCTTCTAACTCGGCGCGGTTGTTCTCGTAGTACGCGTAGAGCGTCATGCGCTTCCGAACCGGCGTACTGAGGTCAAAGCCCTGGTAACGGTCTGCGCGCTTGCTCCAGACCGGCGCCGCATGCAGTTCGTACTCGACACCGTCCGCATCGACCGCATAGGGATCCGGATCCGCCAGACCGCCGAGCGCATCGCTGCCCGCATAGTAGCTATCTTCCGCCGACTCCCCGTGCCGCACTTTGAAGCTGTAATTCGGCTGCACGGCATTCGGCGCTTCATTGATGAATTTTAAGCGATATGCCTTCGAATAAACCAGGTAGTAGCGCACGCCCGCCTTCGCCGTAAAGTGGAATAGGCCGCCGTTTTCCTCGACGCTGCCCGAGAGGGTCTGCATCGCGACACCGACATAGCCGCCGCCCGGCTGTTCCTCAAAGAGCTCGTAGTCGAGCATATCCGCATCCCGGTTCTCAAGCTGCACATAGGTCTCAAAGGTCGCATTGGAGGGCGTCGCGTTGACTTTTCTGCCGTCCACATAGCGCTCAATGTCCGTGCGCAGCTCAAAGGCCGCCGTATAGGCATCCGGATGCTGCGTGCCCGCAATGCTGATTGCCTTCAGCGCGTTCGATGCCGTTTGGCTGACCGCCTTCTTCGTGTAGACCGTGCGGTACTCCACCTTCGCGCCGTTGACGCTCGAGAGCACGCGATCTTCCGGCGTGGTGAGGAGGGAGGAAAGTCTTGCCCGTTCGCTCGGAACCAGCGAGAACTCACCCTTCGCCGCATTGCGGCTCTCATCCGAAACCGCCGCATCCGCGCCCGGCAGTGCTTCGTACTCCGCGAGCAGAACCAGGTTGGTCTCCGGCATTGTAAACTGCACCGTGCCCTGTCCCGCCGGGAAGCTCACATTCGGAATATTTCCCGCCGTGACACGCCACGCGGTGAACGCAGCCCCCGCCGCATTTACCGCCGGCGCCGTGAGCGTCACCTGCTCGCCCGCGTGTGCCTCGCTGTAGAAATCGCCGTTCACAGCTTGTGTTCCGACGCTGTCGATATCGCCCTCGTAGGTCTGAATCATGAACTTCGGCGTCTCAAGCGCCTCCGGATCCGGATTCTGATTCGGCAGCGGAATGGTGACCGGGTGCGGCGCGCCGACTTTTGCGTTCGGTGCCGGCGGATTCAGCGCCGTCACCACCGCAATGTCATCGCCCGGCTGTACCGCGACATCGCCCGTTGCCTCATAGACCACAAGCTGCTCGCCCGGGATGCGGTTGTCAAAGTAACTCCGTCCCACAACGGAACCCGGCACCACGTCGAGTACCGTCCCCGCGGGATCCGTCAGAATATAGTTGTAACCCGGCTTGGTGTCAAAGACCGTGACACGCCCCGTATTGTCCGAGAGCAGACCGCCGACCGCATCCACATCCTGCGCCGGAAGTCCGAAGACAATCGGATCCTTCACGTACTTGAGGCGATAGGTCTCACCGTCCTGCAGAACCGTTGTCATATCGAGCTTCGCGCCGCTTCCGCCGTACCAGTCCTCGCGCACATAGTTCGCGATGCCGGTGAAGGAAGTCTCCGCCGAAGCGCGAATACTGCCAAAGAGGCTGTCCTTCTTCACATGGCGGTTCAGGCTTGCGCCCGGCACTGTCAGTGTATTGCTGTCGTAAGGCGCCAATAAAATATCAATCCAGTAAGCCGGATTCTCGCGGTAGTAGGCAGTGAGCACCGTGTCCGCCGAGAACTTGGTCGCATCGTCTGCGAGCAGCTCGCCCGCATCGAGTGCGCCGTTTCCGTTGTCATTGATAATCCAGCCCGCAAACTCGTAATACGGGCTCTCGCTCACCGTGACTTCCGGCACCAAGCGCTTGCTCTTAATCTCCGCGAAGCTGTAGCCTTCGTTTGCCGCAGCGCCCGCGCGAATCACTTCCGCATAGTAGTTGCCGGAAACATCCGTCTTTACATCCGCCGCCGCACTGAGCGTCGAGAGTGTCCCGTGCATACCCGGCAGATAGTTTAACTTGACCCACTTTGCGCTGTCTCGCTGATAGACCAGATTCAGATCCAGTTCGCCGCCCGGCATAATCGCCGTATAACTCTGCGCATTGCCGCTCACATTGACTGTGCCGCTGCCTACCGGGGCATCGCTCCAGCTCGGCTCCGTTGCGCCGTAGTGATAGCCGTAGATTTCCGGGAAGGGCTCCGTAAAGCTCGCACCAATCGGCTTATTCTGTATGATCTGCGGACGCAGCACTTGCAGGATGCTGTCCTGGCTGCCCGCATCGCGGAAGCTCGTCACAAAGGGCACGCCCGTGCCGTCAGGCTCTAAGTAAACCTCGATTTTCACATCCTGATTCGGCATTTCGGCCGTCAGGGTATTTCCCGTGATGTCCACATTCCGCACCGCAGAGACAAAGTTATTGGTCGCGGTCGGCAGACTCGGCATATTTCCCTGCGTCACGCGGAAGGGCGAAGTGCCGTTGATGCGATAGCCGACCGGAAGCGTGAGCCACTGGCTGATGTGCGTCTCCGGGAGATAGCGGGTCGTCATCGGCGCGGTGCCCGGAATCAGAGCACCCGGTGCCGCAGCCGTTCCCAGACGATACTCCACGGTGAAGTTCGACTTATCGCTCTCCGCGTTACCCGGTACGTAATGGAATTCAAGCGCCACATCCTGGTTCGGCATGGTCGCTGTGTAATTTCCGTTGACCTGCCAGTTGGTGTCGACACCGCCGACAATGTTCCGGATCGAAGCCGGAATGACGCGAGAGAGCGTCTTGTCCGGCAAGAGCTGATAGCCCGGAATGCGCGGATTCGAAGCCGTAAAGGCCGTCATGAAGGTAATCGGCATGCCCGGCGTCTGGTGGAACAAAATGCTGCCGTCGGCGTTCATATACTGCACATAGAGCTGATACTGCACGCTCGGGTCCGGCTTCCACTGCACGTAGTAGGTCTTGACACCGTTTGCAATGGTCAGCATGTACTGCCCCGTGGGATCGGCGGTGACCGCTGCACCCGTGCCGTCTTGATTTTCCGTAATCTTATCAACGACATAGCCGTAGCGGCTCGGCAGCACCGCAGCCACCCGGGTGCCCGCCATACCGTTCGTCGAACTTGTAGTAGGAAGCCCCCCATTGCCGTCTATGATGATGCGTCCCATGTCATCGCGGTAACGGTAATTTATCTGCACCGTGTCATTCGGCATCACAAAGTCCGTAATTTTTCCGTCGGTCGGTGAAATCAGCGCACTGCCCGGCGAAACCGAGAGCTCCACGCTGTCAAACACATAGCGTATGCCGCCCGCGACAAAGCTCTGCATGCCTGCCGGTATTCCGTCCACCGTGATTTTGCTGCCTATCATATAATCTTCGCCGGTCGGCGTAAGCGTCGGCGCACTCGCAATCGGAAGTCCCGACATGTCTGTCACACTGCGATTCACCTTATGTGTCACAGCCTTGAGCCGAAGGGTGGTGCCGTTCTTTTCTTTGACGATACCGACGGCAGGATTGTCCTTGACAAAGCGGTCTATGGAGCCCGCACCGTTCAGCGCGACATCGACCGTAGTGCTCGCTGTCGGCAAGGTCTCGGTTGTAAACCCGATGACGGAACCGCCGTCCAAGGGGTTTGCGCTGCTCACCGTGACGGTTTTATTGCTCGAGATGTAGAGATTTTCCGGCTGGGTCGCTGTCACGGCATTCCGATTGCCGCTGAGCTGCACCGAACCGCCGACGGTGAGGTTCCCGCCCGCACCGAGGTAAACCGCACCGCGCGATGCCGCGGGAGATACCGCCGTGTCCTGATAAGCGCTGTTATTTCTCACCGTGAACGGGTAGCGACTTCCCTCTTCTCCGTTTGCGGCGAACTCGACCGATCCGCCCTCAATGCTGAGCGCACCCGCCGCGGCATTTTCAAGCACCACCCCTGCGCCGAGCGAAAGGGTACCGGAGCTGTTCTTCAGCATGAAGTCGCCGCTGCCGTTCGCAAAGTGTAGATCCTCGATTGCGACCGGAACCGTGCTCTGATTGTTCACGAACAGCGGTCCGCTGTAGCCCGCTGCGGGCGCAATGGTCTTGGTCTCGGTTCCGAAGCTCACCGAAGTCGCATTCTGCCGTATATCCGTGCTCGCGAGGGTCAGCGTGCCGCTGCTGCCCACCTTACT
>CAUVLB010000064.1:0-6684 GCA_963552595.1 uncultured Stomatobaculum sp.
GCCTGCGTGGTCGGCGGCCATGCCTACCGCATCAAGAAGGGACAGCGCTTCATCTCGAACTCCGCAATCGCATCCATGGGCTACGATCTTCCGGCGGCCATCGGTGCGGCCAAGGCAAACGAGGACCGCGAGCGCTACGAGAGGGATATTGTCCTCCTGACCGGTGACGGCAGCATCATGATGAATCTGCAGGAGCTTCAGACCATCTCCGGCGCAAAGATGCCGATTAAAATGTTCCTCATCAACAACGACGGCTACCACTCGATTCGCCAGACCGAGCGCAACTTCTTCGGCGACCAGCCGCTGATTGGCATCGGCAGCGACAGCGGAGATCTCAGCTTCCCGTCTTTCGAAAAGATTGCGGCGGCGTTCGAGCTGCCCTATGTCGCTGCACGGAACAACGATGAGATCGACGAGGCGGTGAGAAAGACCCTCGCGGCAGAGGGCCCCATACTCTGCGAGGTCTTCGTGGATACAGACCAGAACTTTGAGCCGAAGTCCGGCGGCAAGCGCCTGCCGGACGGCAGCATGGTGAGCCCGCCGCTCGAGGAATTGGTGCCGTTCCTGAGCGATGAGGAATTGGATGAGAATATGATAGTGCCGAGGTATCAGCCGTGAGAGTGCTCTTAAGCGGTGCGAGCAGTTTTTTGGGGCTGGCACTCGCAAGGGAGCTGCTCAATGCGGGACATGAAGTGTTTGCACCGCTCCGGCCGAAACCGGGGCGGGCGGCACTGCCGCTCGCGGGGCCGGGGGTTCACCTGTTTCCCGGCGATATGGAAGAGCGGACTGTCCTTCGGCAGAACCTGGAACGAGAACTGACGGCAGCGGAGGCGCTGCCGTTAGACCTTTGTTTCCACCTCGCTTGGGGCGGGGTGGGACAGCGCGGGCGCATGGACCGCGGCATGCAGGAGAGAAACCTAGCGGCCTCGGAAGACATGTTGGCACTCGCGGCGGAATTCGGCGCAAAGCGCTTTTTGTTTGCGGGCTCGCAGGCGGAGTACGGTGTCACCCTGGAGCGCGTGCGGCGCGGGGAATTCCCGGAAGGCGGGATAGACGAGACCACGCCCTGCAGGCCGATTTCGGAGTACGGGCGTGCCAAGCTCGCCTTTTCAAATCGCGGACTCGAGCTTGCGGCGCGTCTCGGCGTGGACTACCGCCACCTTCGCATTTTCTCGGTCTACGGGGCGGGAGATCACGAGACCGCGATTGTGCCGACGGCGGTCAAGGCGGCTCAGGCGGGGGAAGAAGTGCGCTTCGGCCCCTGTGCACAGCTGTGGAATTTTTTAGAACTGCGGGATGCCGTTCGCGCCCTTCGCCTGCTCGGCGAAGCCGAGGGACAAATGCAGGGTGAGATCTTCAATGTCGGGAGCGCGGACACCAGGGCGCTTCGGAGGTTTGTCGAGGAGATATTTGAGACGGCGGGACAGCCCGCCTCGCTTGCGCAGTTTGAGCCGCGGGAGACAGGACCCGAGGGAACGCCTTATCTCGCGCCTGATATCGCGAAATTATTGCGCAGCACAGACTGGGCACCCGAAATCAGCTTCCGGGCAGGTATCAAGGATTTGCTCTCAGCAGCCATTAACTGAGGGAAACGAGGGAGGAAACAGAGGTGAAGAGATGTATTGCCTGCGGAGCGCCGCTTTCTGCGGAGCCGCTGCTTACCATAGAGAACATGCCCGCCGCAGCGCAGCATTTGCCGCGCCCGGAGGATGCGGCGACCGAGTGCGGCGTCACACTCAGGCTTTGCGCCTGCACAGGCTGTGGGCTCAGCCAGCTCGACACCGAGCCGGTTGCCTATTACCGCGATGTGATACGCTCCGGCGGCTATTCGGAAACCATGGACAAGCTGCGCCGCGCGCAGTACGACGCCTGGATTCCGGCCTTTCAGTTAGAAGGCAAGAAGATACTCGAGGCGGGCTGCGGCCAGGGCGAGTTTCTCTCGATTCTCGCGGAGTATCCGGTCAAAGCCTACGGGATGGAGCACTTTCACGAGCTCGTTGTAAAGGCGCGCGAAAAGGGACTCACGGTCGCGGAGGAATACCCGGAGCGGGAGGATCAGCTTTTTGAAAACGGACCCTTTGACGGCTTTACCTCGTTTAACTTTCTCGAGCACCAGCCGGATCCGGCGGCCTATCTCCGCGCGATTGCGAACAATCTGACGGTAGGCGGCGCGGGTCTCGTGACGGTGCCGAGCTTTGAGTATATTCTCGAAGAAAACAGCTTTTATGAGTTCATTCCGGATCATATCTCCTACTTTACCGAGGACAGTTTGAGCGCGCTCATGAATCGCTGCGGCTTTGATGTCCTCAAAAAAGAGCGCGTGAACCGCGATACGATTTCGGTCTGGGTGAAGAAGAAGGCGAGGCCGGAGGTCTCGGGGCTCATTGAGAAGCAGAGAAGCATTGCGCGGGATATCACCGCACTCGTGGACGAGGCGGCGGCGCGCGGCAAGGTCGCGATTTGGGGCGCTTCGCACCAGGGCTTTTCGATTGCGGCTTCCCTCGGGCTCAGCGATAAAATCTGCTACATCATCGACTCCGCGCCCTTTAAGCAGGGACACATTGCCCCTGCTTCGCATATCCCGATTGTTTCGCCGGAGACGGCAAAAGAGGACCCGGCGAGCTGCATCCTGATTGTCGCGCCGGGCTATACCGAGGAAATCGCGGCGCGTATTCGCGAGAGCTTTCCGGCGGGAACCGAGATTTGGACGCTCCGGAGCGACAGACCGGAGCGGCTCACAGACAGGAGAGATGCATGAAAGCCTTTGTCTTACAGGCACCCGGATGCGCGCGGCTCATTGATGACGCGCCGCGCGCCGTCTTGGAAGAACCCTACGGCGCTGTCTTAGAGCCGGTGGTCGTGTCCCCTTGCAGTTCGGATGTCAACACGGTCTACGGGAGCGGTTCCAAAAAGCCTGACAATCTGATTCTGGGACACGAGTGTATTGCGCGGGTCAAGGCGGTCGCAAGCCGCGTGCGGGACTTTCGGGTCGGCGACCTGGTCGCAGTGCCGGCCATCACGCCGGACTGGAGAAATGTCGAAATTCAGGAGGGGAACGACCGCCATGCGGGGCGTCCCTTCTCGGGCAATGCGCTGGGGCGCAGTATACCGGGAGTCTTTGCCGAGGAATTCGCGATTGCAGATGCCGATACGACTCTCGCAAAGCTGCCGGAAGGCGTGGGACTCGAGGACGCGCTGATGTGCGTCGATATGGCGACGACAGGTTTTACCGGCGTTGAGGCGGCAGAACTCAAATTCGGCGATACGGTCGTGGTGCTCGGCATCGGCGCGGTGGGCCTCATGGCCGTGCAGGGGGCCGCACTGCAGGGCGCCGCGGAGATTTACGCGGTCGGCACGCGGGAAATCAGCGTGCGTCGCGCCCTCGAATTCGGCGCGACGGAGGTGCTGAGTTATAAGGACGGAGATATCCGGGAGCAGATTATGGCGAGAACCGGCGGACGGGGCGCGGATGCGGTCTTTGTCTGCGGCGGCAACGACGATAGCTTCCGGGCGGCCATCGACATGGTGCGCTACGGCATAGGCCGCGTGGTGAACTTAAAGCACTATCCGGGAGACGGCGATATCGGGATTCCGAAGTTTTCCGGCGGCAGGGGCATGGCGGGGAAGACCGTTCATCTGGAACTCTGCAAGGGCGGCAGAGCGCGGATGGAGCGCCTGCTTAGGCTTGTTAAGGCCGGCAGAATACAGCCGGGGCGCATGGTGACCCATAAGCTCGAGGGGTTTTCGGCCCTTGCGGCAGGCCTCGAGCTCATGCGGAGTAAGCCGCGAGATCTGATCAAAGTGATGGTGCGTCTTTCGCCGGGAGGAGAGGAAAAGCAGGCATGAAAAAAATCAGCGTTGTGATTCCCTGCTATAACGAAGAAGAAAATGTAGGGCCGATGGCGGAAACGCTGGTGGGCCTCTTTCAGCATGAGCTCGCAGCCTATGACTACGAGCTCATCTTCATTGATAACGATTCGCAGGACAGAACCAGAGCGTATCTGCGTGCGCTCTGCAAGGAGAATCACAAAATTAAGGCAATCTTTAACGCCAAAAACTTCGGGCAGTTCAACTCGCCCTACTACGGGATGCTTCAGTCTACCGGCGACGCAACGGTACTCATGGCGGCGGACTTCCAGGATCCGCCGGAAATGCTGATTCAGTATGCGGCTGCCTGGGAAGAGGGCTATAAGATTGCAATCGGCATCAAGACCCACAGCGCGGAGAATCCGCTCATGTACCACCTCCGCTCGCTCTATTATAAGTGGATACGTAAGCTCTCCGAGGTGGATCAGATTGAGCACTTCACGGGCTTCGGTCTCTATGACAAGAGCTTTATTCAGGTGCTAAGGGATCTGGATGACCCGACGCCCTTCCTCCGCGGCATTGTCGCGGAGCTCGGCTACCGACGGAAAGAAATTCCCTACGACCAGCCGAAGCGCCGCGCAGGCAAGACGAGCAACAATCTCTATAAGCTCTACGACGCGGCCATGCTCTCGGTGACCTCTTATACGAAGTTCGGCTTGCGTCTCGCGACCTTTCTCGGCGGTATCACCCTGGTGGTGAGCGTTGTGATCGCGCTCATCTACCTCGTGCTGAAGCTCCTTTACTGGGATCGCTTCCAGGCGGGCTTGACGCCGCTCTTAATCGGCATGCTCTTTCTCGGGGCGGTGCAGATTTTCTTCATCGGCATGGTCGGCGAATATGTGCTGACCATCAACCAGCGCGTCATGAAGCGCCCGTTGGTGGTTGAGGCGGAGCGACTTAATTTTGACAGCGAGGACGCGGAGGAGACGCGATGAAGTACAGAGTCGACGTGGTGCGAATTCGGGAGAACTATATCACCTTAAACGGCTGGGCCATCGGGCGTAAGCCCGAGAGCGAGGCGGCGTTTTCGGTGGAGGATGAGGCACACCGCGCCATTGATTTCAAGCTCGTCAGAACGCGGCGGGACGATGTGAGCCAGATTTACTATCACAGAGCCTCGGAAAAAGAATACGGCTTTGACATCCGCTTCCCCTACGAGCGCGGAAAGAATTACTATCTCGTCATCTCCGTCGAGGGGCGGAAAGTGCGGGTCAAGTACAACGAGGAGTTGATTGCAAAGCGATCCTCGGCCCGGCATAAGCGCATGGAGAAGATCAAGGATCTCTGTAACATGGAGACCCTGCGCGTGGCCTTTGACTATTTCAAGAAGCACGGCCTGAAAAAGCTCTTTTTGAAGTCCAAGAACAAATTGCAGGGCATAGATTCGGACTACGAGTACGCCGAGTGGTATGAGAAGACCAGACCCACGGAGGAGGAGCTAAAGCGTCAGCGGGAAACGGTCTTTGACAGTACGGCGCCGCTCTTTTCAATCGTGATTCCGCTTTTTGAGACGCCTACAGTGTATTTGAAGGCGCTCCTCGACTCCCTGCTCGCGCAGACCTATACGAAGTTCGAGGTCTGCCTCGCGGACGGCAGCCGCCCCGGGAAGGACACGGAGGCTGTTCTCCGGGAGTATGCGGCGCGCGATTCGAGAATACGCTATACGGTGCTCGGTGAGAACCGCGGCATCGCGGGCAACACGAATGCGGCGCTTGCCCTCGCGAAGGGCGATTTTGTGGTGCTCTGCGACCACGACGACATTTTACCACCCGAGGCTCTCTTCTCCTTTGCCGAGGCCATTGTGAAGGAGCCGGAGACCGACTGCCTTTACTCCGACGAGGACAAGCTCGACATGGACGGCGGCTCCCTCTTTGACCCGCATTTTAAGCCGGACTTTAACCCGGACTTGCTTTGCTCGGTCAACTACATCTGCCACCTCTTTGCGGTGCGGAGGAGTCTTCTCGACACGGTCGGGCAGTTTGACGCGGCCTATGACGGCGCCCAGGACTATGACTTTATCTTCCGCGTGACCGAGAAAGCGCGGCACATTATTCATGTCCCGAAGGTGCTCTACCACTGGCGCTGTCACATGAACTCGACGGCTTCGAACCCGGAGAGCAAGCTCTATGCCTTCGAGGCGGGGGCGAGGGCAATTCGCGCGCACTACGAGCGTGTCTACCCGGAACTCAAGATCAAAGAAGTCAAAAAGGGTGTGGACTACGGCATTTATCACACGGTTTTTGAGCTCACGGAAGAACCTCTGGTCTCGGTAATCATTCCGAACAAGGATCACCGCGAAGATCTCGACAAGGCCGTGCGCTCCCTCCTCGAGAAGGGGACTTACAAGAATCTGGAGTTCATTGTCGTTGAGAACAACTCTACGGATCCCGAGACCTTTGCCTATTATGAGGCGATTCAGAGGGAACTGCCTGAGCTAAGGGTCATCTACTATGAGGGCGGTTTCAACTTCTCGAAGATTAATAATTTCGGTGTTCACTACGCAAAGGGCGAGTATTTGCTCTTCTTAAACAACGATGTGGAGCTCATCAACCCGGATACCGTGCGGGAACTGCTCGGCTACGGGATGCGTCGGGATGTCGGAGCGGTCGGCTGCCGCCTCCTCTACGAGGACGATACGATACAGCACGCGGGTGTGGTGATCGGCTTCGGCGGCATAGCGGGGCACACCTTCATCGGCCTCCACGAGGTGCAAAACAGCTACTTCCACCGCGCGTTGACCGCCCAGGACTACTCGGCGGTGACCGCGGCCTGCCTGCTCACGAAGAAGGAACTCTTCCTCTCGGTGGGTGGCTTCAC
>CAUVLB010000065.1:0-6506 GCA_963552595.1 uncultured Stomatobaculum sp.
TGATGACCTCCGCAATTAAAAAAAAGCCCACCACCATGATAAAGCGCGGCGCTCTGAGCACCAGCGCTATCGCGGCGGCATCGCCGCCGAGCGCCAGAGAACCGGTGTCACCCATAAAGACCTTTGCCGGGTAGCAGTTAAAGAGCAAAAAGCCGAGCAGTGCGCCGATGACCGCACCGCTGACCGGCGCCGCACCGGGCGAAAAACGGCAGGCGAGCGCCGCAAAAAAGAGGGCAACGACCACCGTCACCGACGAGCAGAGTCCGTCCAGTCCGTCCGTAAAATTGACACCGTTGTCCGTTCCGAGTACCACAAAGAAGACAAAGGGCACAAAGAGAGACCCGAGGGGCAAGAAAAGCCCTGTCTCCACGCCTCCGGTAAAGGGAACCAGCACCGTTTCGTAGCGCTCCGCAACGAGCAGGCGCCAAGCGAGCACGCCGGTCGCAAGCAACTGGAGCACAAACTTCTGCCAGCTCTTTAAGCCCTCCGACTGCTTCCTCTTGATCTTCAGAAAGTCATCTAAGAAGCCGATGAAGCCGAAGGCCAGGGTAAAGAGGAGAACCGGGAGCGTCTCCGGCGCCTTCTTCAGAAAGGGCAGGCAGCCGAGCGCAATCGCAAGGACTATCATAATACCGCCCATGGTCGGGGTTCCGCTCTTTTTGAGATGTGACTGGGGGCCGTCGTCTCTGACCTGCTGGCCGAACTTCATACGATGAAGTAGGGGTATCATCAGCGGGCAGAGTGCCGCGCAGGCAAAAAATGCAATAAAAAGCGACAATATGGTGTCAGTCAGCATGCGCCGTGCCTCCGATTTCTCCGAGCTTTGTTCGTTTCTATCACAGTATACCCTTGCAAAATGCCTTGCGCAAGCCTAGCGCCGGGCAGCGCCGCCGCCCTCCGCAGCAGAACTCTCCTGCGCCGCACTTGTCTCCGCAGCGCTGCTCTCAAGCGTGCCGCCCGTCTCCGCAGCCGCTCCCTCTTCGGCATTGCCGCCCGCAGCCGCTTCTTCCCGGCCGGAGGCGATGCCCTCGTGTATGCCCTCGAGCAAAGGCGTGGGTTCCGCGCTCGGCGCCTCTCCCGGGAATACATTCAGGGTCGGCAGGATATCCGCCATGATGTTCTGGAAGAGCACCGAAGCAAAGGTGCTGTGCGCCTGATCCTTCACATGCGGCTGGTCGACCACGACATAGCAGAGCACCTGCGGGTTGTTTGCGGGTGCATAGCCGCAGAAGGAGAGCAGATAATTTTTCTTGTTTCTCGGCCACTTCTCCGAGGTTCCGGTCTTTCCGGCAATTTCATAGCCCACAACCTCCGCGGCATCTCCGGTTCCGTTGGTGACAACGCCGCGCAGCGCCTTGCGCAAGAAGAGCGAGGTCTCCTGCGAACAGGTCTCTCGCACCAGCTCGGCGCCGTAGTCTTTGATGACCGTGCCCTGTGAGTTCAGCACCTGCTTCACGACATGCGGCCGATAATAGGATCCGCCGTTGATCACCGAGGAAAAGGCCGCCGCAAGCTGTATCATATTGCAGCCGAAGCCCTGACCGAAGCTATCGGTCGCGAGCTCGACTGGGCCGAGGCGCCGACGGTCCATGCCCTCCGGCGGATTCAACACGTGAATCTGCGACGAGGTGTCCGGCTCACCCGGAAGATCGATGCCGCTGCTCACGCCGAAGCCGTAGAGATTCTGGGTCTTCTGAAAGTTCTCACGCCCGAGTTTCTGCGCGATGCGAACCAAGGCTACGTTACAGGACTGTTCGAGTGCTCCGGTCACGTCGACAACGCCGTGGCCGGTTCGCTTGCCGCAGTGAATGAGGGTTCCCTGCACATCGACTTCTCCGGTGCAGTTATAGGTCTCGTTCCCGTTGATCACGCCGTTTTCGAGCGCACCGGCAATCGTAAATATTTTCGCCGTGGAGCCGGGCTCAATGATGCTGCTCACGCAGAAATTATTCCAGAGTTTCTGCGTTGCCTCCTCGCTCGTCATCTGCTTCAGCGCGTTTACGCTGTAGTATTTCTGCAGATTGCCGGGGTCATTCAAATCGAAGGGGTGGTTGGTCGCAAGCGCCAGAATTTCGCCGTTGTTCGGATTCATCACGATGACGCCGATGTTTTCCGCACCGGTCGTCTCCATATACTCCTTGATGTGGCGCTCCACACTCTGCTGCACCTTGATGTCTATGGTGCTCACAACGGAATTGCCGTCCTGGGGCTCCCGTGTCACACTCTCGGTGTTGCGGTCCGAGTCCATGTATTTATAGCGGAGCCCGTCCGTACCGGAGAGCCGGTTGTTGTAATACTGCTCGATTCCGGTCACACCGACCCGCCTGTCGTCGTAACTCCGATAGAAACCGAGGACGTTGCAGGCGAGATCTCCGTAGGGATAGCTGCGCTCGTAGTACATGTCCAGACTGACATTGGCAACCCTCCCCTTGTAGCGCTCCTTCTGTTCCTCTGTGAAGCCCTCATAGGCGGGGTTTATTTCCTTTTTCGCATTCTCATACGCGACGGGGTCGTTGATGTGCTGCCTAAAATCCTCAAACCGGAGCTTATCCTCCGGGGAAATCGGCCCGCCGACCTTTAAGTTTTGGCTGGTCGAGTTCTCCTCAATCAGCTTGCGGAGCTCATCCTCATCCATCCCGTAAAAATCCGAAATCGCCCGTATCGTGCAATCGTAGAACGTTTCCCGAACACCCGCGCTCAGGAGTTCACGCGGCGAAATCCGCATCTGATAGAGCTTTTGGGTGCTTGTGAGATAGGTACCGTTCCGATCCAGAATTTCGCCTCTCCGATAGGGAATCTCGGTCGCAACGCCCAGTTTTTTGCCCAGTGCAAACTGACTCGCGGCTTTTTCATACCTGCGTTGCACTCTGTATACATGAGCTGCGAGGTAGACGAAGAACAAGGTGCCGAGAACGAGAAAGCCTCTTAACTTAAGCTTCAGTCCTTTGTTGACCGCATACTGCCCCGCGTTCGCTCTCCTAGTCGTTTTTTTTCGGTATGTTCTCATATTGCCTCACATAGCCTTGTTCTACCCGCTTGTAATAGCGTATCTGATCCTGTCCGGGCTGTACCATGCCGTAGCGATTGACCGCCAGGTCACGGATGTGATCCAAATCTTCCTTGCGGTTGATTTCCACCTGCAAAGCGTCGTTGACTTCCCGCTGCGCATCCAACTTATTTTGCGTCGCATTGCGCGCGCGTTCCGCCTCCGCAACGCGCTTCTCGCTCTTTAAATAGACTGAGCCGAGCACGCCGAAGAAGCCCACCAGTACCGCAATTGCAAGGACACGGCCGATAAAGCTTCCGACGCCGCCCTTTCGCACGGGTGCCGGCGTCGGTGCTTCCGCTGCCTTTCTGCGCTTTTGATTCTCGGGCATGCGATTTTTCGCTGTTTTCTCCGGTTCCAACTTCTGTGCCGCGCTCCCGTAGTTATATCCCGGCCGGCCGCTGTTCCGCGTTCCGTTATTCTTATGATGCTCTCGACTCACAGCGCGCCTCCTCTCTCAAACACACGGAGCTTTGCGCTCCGCGACCTCGGGTTCTCAAGAACTTCTTCCGCCGTCGGCACGATGGGCTTTCCGGTGATAACCCGTCCGAGGCTCTTTTTTCCGCAGACACAGACCGGAAAATCCGGCGGACAGGTGCAGGGCGCGGCATTGCGCCGAAAGCCCTCTTTTACAATTCTGTCTTCCAGGGAATGGAAGGTGATGATGGAGAGCCTGCCGCCCGGTTTCAGGCAGCGTATCATCTGATCCAGCGCCTCTTCGAGCACCGTGAGCTCGCCGTTCACCGCAATGCGAAGCGCCTGAAAGGTGCGCATCGCCGGATGTCCGCCCGTCTTCTGCAGACGCATCGGAATCACGCTCTTAATCAGTGCCGCGAGCTCCCCCGTGGTCTTAAGCGGCTTTGTCTCGCGCTCACGCACAATGCGGCGCGCAATCTGGTTTGCAAAGCGATCTTCTCCGTAAACACGGATGATGCGGGCCAGTTCCGCCTCGCTCGCCTCGTTTACCAGTTCCGCCGCCGTCTTGCTCTGCCGCCTGTCCATGCGCATGTCGAGCGGGGCATCCGCCATGAAACTAAAGCCCCGCTCCGCAGTGTCCAACTGGTGCGAGGAGACGCCTAAATCCAGGTAGATGCCGTCAACCTCGGAAAGCCCTAAGCCGAGGAGCACCGAGGGGATGTTGACATAATTATCGCGCACAATCGTAACGCGCTCGCGAAAGGGCGCAAGTCGCTCCCCGGCCGCACGAACGGCATCCTCATCCTGATCGATGCCGATCAAACGCCCCGACGCACCGAGTTTCGCCGCGACCAAAGAGGCGTGTCCTCCGCCCCCGAGTGTCCCGTCCACATAGATGCCGTCCGGGCGTATTTGTAAGCTGTCTATGGTCTCCCGCGGGAGCACCGAGATATGGTGGAAATTCATACGCTGTCCTTTTATTTCAAAACACTTCCGCTTTGGAAAAATAATACCAAAACGAGCACACTTTTTCCATAGCTATGGAACATTCCGTTATTTTTCCCGCTTGTCCTTGGCGCGCATTCTCCCGTAGATCAGACAGATAAGCGCGATTAAAACACAGAGTCCCGCGAGTGCCTGGGAGACCGCAATGCCCGTGCCGGGGAGCAGGAGAGAGTCCGTTCTGAGGCCTTCGATCCAGACTCTGCCGAGCCCGTAACCGCCGAGATAGAGAAAGAAAATCTCCCCCTCAAAGCGCTTCCGCTTGCGCTGCCAAAGCAAAAAGAGCAGAAGGGCTGCGTTCCAGAGCGACTCATAGAGAAACGTGGGATGCACCTGGATATATTCGACGCCGTTGATTGTGATGAGATGTTGCAAAAGGGCCTCATCGATCATAATCGGATTCACAACGGAGCGCTTAATTTGCATCGCAAATAAACTGTCCGTATAGCGACCGAACGCCTCCGCGTTGAAAAAATTGCCCCAACGCCCCAGAATCTGACCGACCAATACGCCGAGTATCAGCGAATCCGCGAGCAGAAAAAAGCTCTTTTTCCGCCGTTTGCAGAAGATCAGGAGACTCACAATACCGCCGATTACACCGCCGTAAATCGCAAGACCTCCGGCTCTCAGATTCAGAATTTCGAGGAGATTCCCCCGATAATTCTCCCACTGAAAAATCACATAATAGAGGCGTGCGCCCATCACCCCGACAACAATGCCGAAGAGCGCAAAATCATAAATCGTATCCTCCCCGATGCCGCGCTTTGCCGCATCCCGCGCGGCGAGCGTAATGCCGAGGAGCATACCGATGCCGATGATGATGCCGTAAAAAGCAATCGAAAATCCGAAGACGGTGATATGATCCCGCAAGTGTTGAATCGTGATGCCGAGATGCACAAAACGCAAATCGTATGCCATACTTATCCTTCCTTTCTATGTACCGGCTTCGAGCATAACAAAAAGCCCGCCTACTTTCCACGCAAATCTTCCTTGAGGCCGCCGCGCCTCTCTGTTACAATGAAGCCCAAACACGCACTGTTCTCTCGCGGACAGTCAACGGAAAACAGTCAAAGGAGAACTCTGATTTATGAAACTCGGTATCGTAGGACTTCCGAACGTCGGAAAAAGTACGCTTTTTAACTCTCTGACCAAGGCGGGCGCACAGGCCGCAAACTATCCCTTCTGCACCATAGACCCGAACGTCGGCGTGGTCGCCGTTCCGGATGCGCGCTTAAAGACCCTCGGTGAGATGCACCGCTCGAAGAAGGTGACCCCGGCGGTCATCGAATTTGTCGACATTGCCGGCCTGGTTCGCGGCGCAAGTAAGGGTGAGGGCCTCGGGAACCAGTTCCTCGCCAATATACGCGAGTGCGATGCGATTGTCCATGTGGTCCGCTGCTTCGAGGACGAGAATGTGATTCACGTGGACGGCTCCGTGGATCCGGTGCGGGACATCGAGACCATCAACTTAGAGCTCATCTTTGCGGATCTCGAAGTGCTGGAGCGCCGCATTGCGAAGACCCAGAAATCCGCAAACAACGATAAGAGCTTAAAGAAGGAGCTCGAAATTCTGAAGGAACTGAAAGTCCTGCTCGAGGACGGCAAGCCCGCCTCCGCCTACGAGACGGAGGATGCCGACATCGCGGCCTTTGTCGCCTCTCTCTGCCTTCTGACCGCAAAACCGGTGATTTACGCGGCCAATGTGAAGGAAGAGGACCTCGCAGACGAGGGTGCTTCCAACCCGCATGTCGCTTCGGTTCGAGACTATGCGGCAGCGCATCAGAGCAAGGTGTTCTGTGTCTCCGCGCAGATTGAGGAGGAGATTGCCGCCCTCGACGAGAGCGAGAAGGCAGATTACCTCGAGGCGCTCGGTATCTCCGCTTCCGGCCTCGACAAACTGATTGCCGCGAGCTACGAGCTCCTGGGCCTCATCAGCTTCCTCACGACAGGTGAGGATGAGACCCGCGCCTGGACCATCAAAAAGGGTTCCAAAGCACCGCAGGCGGCCGGTAAAATTCACACCGACTTCGAGCGCGGCTTC